>CACXFE010000059.1 GCA_902766855.1 Oscillospiraceae bacterium
CAAACGCTTTGCTCGATAAGCAGTCATTTCAATGGATGCACCCGCCAAAATCACCAATTTTGGCGGAAAAAGCGTTCAAAAAACGCTTTTTCATAAATGCCGACGGCGTGTCGGCATTTATTCGGTTGACATTATTATACCTGTTTATTGGCTCTTTTGCAATCTTTTTTGTATGTTTTGATCTTCTTGCGGAACAATAAATAAAAAATCAGGAGGGCGGGCCATGGCGGCACAGGTGAAAGAATATGAAGGGCGCCGGATTTCGGGCAAACTGGAAGAAAACATACGCTTGTTGGACGCGCTTTTTCAATATGACGCAACCCTTCGCTCCAAGCGCATTCGGGTGCGGGGCGTGCAGGAATATGATTGCGCGGTATATTATTTCGACGGTATGGTGAATGCCGAATTGTTGAACGATTCGATCATTAAACCGTTGCTGATGGTCAAAACCGAGCGCACCGAAGATTCCCTCAGCGGGTTTGTGGCAAAACAGGTGTTGTTTGCAAGCGAAGTGAAGCCGCAGGCCGATCTTGCCGAATTACTGCGCGCCATGTTGTACGGGGATACTTTGCTGTTGATTGACGGAGCGCCCGACGCGCTGATCATCAATACCAAGGGGTGGAAGACCCGCAGTATTACCGAGCCGGAAGATGAGCGGGTACTGCGCGGCCCGCGTGAAGGCTTTTCGGAAACTGCGATGACCAACCTCGCCATGATCCGTCGCAAATTGCTGACACCCGATCTTTGCTTTCGGATGTACCGCGTCGGGCGGAGAAGTGAAACGCAGGTATTTGTTTGCTATTTAGAATCGCTTGCAGACCCGGTTATCGTGAAAAAACTGATCGAGCGGGTGCAGGCGATCGATATGGACGGCGTGCTGGAAGTGAATTATATCGAGGAACAGATCCGCGATCACCGCTATTCTGCTTTTAAAACCACCGGCACTACCGAACGCCCCGACATTGTGGCGGCGCGGTTGTTGGAAGGCCGCGTTGCATTGGTGGTGGACGGCACGCCGGTGGTGATGACCGTGCCGTACCTTTTTTCGGAAAATTTTCAATCGGATGAAGACTATTATCTGAATTTTTTGATCGCCTCGGTCAATCGGGCATTGCGGTATCTCTGCTTTCTTTTAAGCATCAGCGTGCCGGGCTTTTTTATCGGCGCGGTAACTTTTCATAAGGAACTGCTGCCCACCTCGCTTGCCATCACGATCACCAAATTGCGAAGCGGGATCCCGTTTCCTATTTTGACCGAGTGCCTGCTGCTTTTGCTGGTGTTTGAAATTTTGAAAGAAAGCGGCGTGCGGATGCCGCAATCCCTGGGGCATGCGTTGAGTATCGTGGGCGGTTTGGTCGTGGGAGAGGCGGCAGTGAACGCCAAAGTGATCAGTGCGCCGATGTTGATCGTGGTGGCGCTCAGCGGTATCTCGGGATTGGTGGTGCCGCGGCTGAAAGAAGCGATCATCTACCTGCGGGTGGCACTGGTATTGGCCAGTGCGCTTTTCGGGTTGTACGGGTTTATCGCGGGTTTGCTGTTGGCGGCGATCATCGTACTGGATCATGATTCTTTCGGGGTGAATTATACCGTTTCATTGCACCGGGCGGATTTCCAAAGCCTGAAAGATACCCTGTTCCGCACGGCATGGCACCGCATGATCCGCCGCCCGCCCATCTCGCGTGACGCGGTGCGGATGAAAGAAAGGCGGGAAGGATGAGGAAAGGGTGGATCGCGGCGGCAGTCTTGGGGGTTTGCCTGTTGCTTACAGGCTGTGCGGATATCGGCAGCAGCGCGAAAGATGACCGCAAACTGATGGTGTCTTCCATCGGTTTTGATGAAGCGGGCGATAAGATCAAGGCATCGGTAGAGGTCATCATCATCAATAGTGAAAATTATGATTCCGCGGCCAAAACCAAGGTGCTGACCGGCGAAGGCGACAACATTGAGCAGGCAATCGGGAAAATCGGCAGCAGCCTGACAAAGCCGATGCTTTTTAACCATTGCGGCGTGATCGGAATAGGAAAAGGGATCGGTGCCGAGCGGTTTGCTGAAATATGCGCATATTGTTTTTCGGACGAGCGTATTACCCTTTCGGCGTATATGATCACCGCTGACGATTGCGAAACATTGTTCACCGGCGAGCCGGAAGCCTCGGTGACGGTGGGATATGATATGATGGGGATCATCGAACAGGAAAGCGCGGAAACCGGCGTGGTCTATAACAGCCGGTATTTTGAGGTGGAAAGTAAGCGCGAGGAAGGGAAAAACACCTTTTCGCTTCCGCATTTTGTTCGAAATTCGTCCGGTATCGCGGTAGACGGTATGACCGTATTTCATAATGACCGGCAAATCAAACAGTTGAACAATGACGAAGCGGGCTTGTATGCGCTGATTACCGGCGAGATTCGCAAAGGCAGAGTGAAACTGAACGCCGGAGAATACGAGGTGACCGATCGCAAGTTGTCCTGGGGGAAAAACCGGATCACCCTGAAAGTGAAGGTAGACGAAAAAAACAAGACCGACGCCTTCAAACAAACCTTGCTTCGTTTCCGGCGGGAAATTGAGCAGGAAACCGGGCTCGACGCATTCGGTTTTACCGATATGCTGAACCAGCGCAATCCCGGGGAAAAGCGGAGCGAAGCCGACTTTGCGGAAATTGATTTTACGGTGCAATGCCGGGTAAAAGGTGAGGATGAAAAGAATGGAAAAGTACAGTCAAGGTAAGCACTTTTCCGCACTGGCGGCACTGTTTTTGATGGGGGACGCGGTGATCTGCCTGCCGGGGAATCGCTCGCGGCAGTTTGTGTTGATCGGAGCGTTGCTCGCGGTCTTATTGGCGGTCGTGGAAACGCTGGCGGTCACGGCGTTGATCAACCGTTTGATGCGCACAGGGCGCCAAACGATGCTCAAAGGCATCGCTTCCGTTTCGGCGGCCTTGTTTGCTTTTTGGTGCGGCGTGCGGTGTTTTCGGCAGTTTGTGCGTTTCGTTTCGGATATTTTGCTGCCCAAAACCGGGAAAGTTTGGATCGCGGTGATATTTCTGACGGTTTTATTGTTCCTGCTTGCCAAACGAAGTGAAGTGCTGTTGAAACTGGCGCTGATGCTGTTCTGGGTAGTCGTCGGGGTGATCGTGCTGATCGTGGTACTTTCGGTCAAGGATTTTAAAATTGCCCATATTGCCGTTTACCGCCTGCCCACTTTAAAAGAGTTGGGGGAGGAGTGCCTGCCGTTTCTGCCGGGGATCGTTTTTCCGGCTTTGCTGATCCCGCCGGCACAGGCGGTGATATGCGGCAAACCGGACTGTCGCGGCAGTTTATCGGGCACTTTTTTCGGCGGCGCGCTGGTGCTGGCGTGTTTTACGGATTCCTTGCTGTTGTTTGGAGTAAAATTATCAGAGCGGTTGCCTTACCCGCTTTATTCCGCCGTCAGCACCGTGACGGTAGGGCCGTTGTTTACGCGAATGGACGGCGCGGTTTACGGTATATTGTTTGTCACCGCTTTGGTGAAATGCACGGTTTCTTTCAAACTATCCATTGCCCTTCTTGCCCGGCTTCGGCGGGAAATCTCCCGACGCTGTAAACTGGCTGAAATGTAGAAATTTGGCGCTCATTCTTGGTGGGTGCCTATTTTTTGTGCCCGATTTTTCCGGAAACCACAAGATGTTGTGATTTACGATGAATCGAAAAAATGAAGACGAAAAAAATTGTGAAAAACCACAAAAAGAACTTGATTTTTCCCGTTTTGGGGCTTATAATACAATTACAGTGGTTTAAAGTGGTGTTAAAAACCATAAAAGTGCATCTAAGTGGTGAAAATGGAGGTGAAAATCATGCTTTTTGGCGGTTACCAACATAATATTGATAAAAAAGGCAGGGTTTTCATCCCCGCGAAACTGCGTGACGAACTGGGCGAAAGTTTTATGATTTGCCGCGGGATCTACGGCAAGCGTTGTCTTTGCGTTTATTCGGCGGAGCAGTGGAGCAAACTGGTAGAGAAAATCGGTACCCTGCCAAGCACAAAATCCAGCGCCGTGAAACGCTTTTTATATGACGGGGCATTCAATGTGGAATTTGATTCGCAAGGGCGTATCCTGATCCCGCCGGTATTGCGCGAATATGCGCAGCTGGAAGGGGAAGCCCACATTATCGGGATGGATTCGAATTTGGAAATCTGGAATACCGAACTGTGGAACCTCGAAAACGCACAGTACACGCCTGAATCCATCGCTTCCATTATGGAGGAATTGAATTTCTGATGGAATTTAAACATCGCTCGGTTTTACTGGAAGAAACCGTTTCGGCATTGCATATACGGCCGGACGGAATTTATATCGACGGTACCGCCGGCGGCGCGGGGCATTCTGCGGAAATTGCCAAGCGGTTGACAACAGGGCGGCTTTTCGCGCTTGACCGCGACCCCGATGCGGTGCAAACGGCAACGGAACGCCTGCGAGGCTATCCCGCCACGGTTGTGCAAAGCAATTTCGACCGCATGGATGAAGTGCTGGCGGAGTTCGGGATCCACGGTGCGGATGGGATCCTCTTGGATCTCGGCGTATCTTCTTATCAGTTGGATCAAGCCGAGCGCGGCTTTTCTTATCACAAAGATGCACCGCTTGATATGCGTATGAGCAAAGAAGGCGTCAGCGCATACGACATCGTGAACGGATATGAAAGGCAGCAGTTGACCGATATTTTCAGAAGATACGGGGAAGAGAAGTTCGCCTTTCAGATTGCCGACCGTATTGTGCGGGAAAGGCAATCGGCGCCGATCGCCACCACGGTACAGCTGGCGGAATTGATCGCTTCGGCGGTGCCTGCCGCCGCAAGACGGGACGGGCACCCGGCGAGAAAATGTTTTCAGGCGCTTCGCATCGCGGTCAACGGCGAGTTGGACAGCCTTTCCGCGGCTTTGGACAAAGCGTTTGACTTATTGAATCCAAACGGCGTTTTGGCGGTGATCACCTTCCATTCCTTGGAAGACCGCATGGTAAAACAACGCTTCAAAGAGTTTTGCACGGGTTGTATTTGCCCGCCGGATTTGCCGGTTTGTGTATGCGGCAGAACCCCGAGAGGGCGCTTGGCTTTCCGTAAATCCGTGGAACCGAGCGAACAAGAAAAACAAGAAAATCCACGCAGCCGGAGCGCCAGACTTCGGGCGATCATGAAAAATGAAGGGGAACAAATATGAATAACATCAAATATTATAACGATAGTTTGGCATATGATTTTGAAATGTTCGCACCGAAACCGGCTAGGCAACCGCGGGAGCGCGATAATATCGTGGTGTTGCCGCGGGAGAGAGAAAGGCAGAACCGGCGGACAGGGGCGGCGGCCCGCGCCATGGCGCC
The DNA here is from genome assembly GCA_902766855.1 of Oscillospiraceae bacterium. Lineage (GTDB taxonomy): Bacteria > Bacillota > Clostridia > Oscillospirales > Acutalibacteraceae > UBA737. Next base: position 5,351 of record CACXFE010000059.1, read on the forward strand.
TTCGCTTCTTGCTGTGATGGCGGCGGTTTTTGTGCTGGCGGGGCTTTGCGGCAATATTTCCTTGCGCTTGAAAATCAATGAGGTCAATTCTCAAATCAATGAGATGAAAACCACCATCAATGAATTGCAGAGCGAGCGGACAAGTTTAGAAGTGGAAATGCAGAGAAGGATCTCTTATGCCAATCTGGAACTGGAAGCCACACAACTGGGAATGCGAAAACTGACCAAGGAGAATGTCACCTATATCCGGGTGCATGATCAAGATACCGCCACCATTGCCGACGGAAGCACCGTTACGGCGAACGAGTAAGCGCCGTTTGCGGCATATCTGGGCTTAAAAAAACATATGATAGAGTTACGGGAGTTGTTATGCGACTCCCGCCAACCTTTATTTTCGGAAAGGAGTCAACACAAATGGCGCTGAAAGCAGGAAAAACCATGGTTGTGCGGATGGTCGTTGTGTTGGTCGTCCTGATTCTCGCGCTGTCGCTCGTTTCGGGCGCCAGCCTTGTTCATATTATGGTGATCAATGGGGAAAAATATCAGAGTTACGCCTCGGAACAGCAACTGTATGACAGCCTTGTTACGGCGCCGCGCGGGGATATTTATGACCGCAATATGCAGTTCCTTGCCAAGAGTTCCCCGGCTTGGACGGTCTTTATCACCCCCAACGGGATCAATAAACTGAAAGACGAAAAGGAAGCGGAGCAAGTACGCACCACGATTGCCGAAAATCTTTCCCGTATTCTGGAAGTAGACTATCAAACGATCTATGATGACACGAAAAAGAATTCGTATTATGTGATCGTGAAAAAGAAAATCGAAAAAGAAACGGCGGATCAGGTACGGCAATTTATTGTGGATCATAAAGACCTGGAAATCGTGAAATATGTGGGATTGGATGAAACCACCAAGCGGTATTATCCGAATGGCAATCTGGCCTCGGTGGTGTTGGGGTTTGTAGGCTCTGACGATCAGGGCCTTGCCGGAATCGAGAGTTATTACGATAACGACCTGACAGGCATTGCCGGGCGGGTTGTTGCGGCTAAAACCGCGCTGGGAACCGATATGCCGTTTTCTTATGAAAAAGTAGAAAGCGCCACCAAAGGGAAATCCCTGGTACTCACGCTGGACTCTTATATTCAGTACACGGCCGAAAAATATCTTGCGGCAGCTATTGCGGAAAACCAAATTGCCGAGCGCGGCGCGGCGGTTGTGATGAATGTAAAAAGCGGCGCGGTATTGGCGATGGCGGTCAAAGGGGACTTTGATCCGAATGCGCCTTTCACCCTGTCGGCGGAAGATGAGAAAAAGGTTGCCGCCGCGGAAGGCGAAGAAGCACAGAATAAACTCCGCTCGGATCTTTTGAATCGCCAATGGCGGAATAAGGCCGTTTCAGATACCTATGAACCCGGCTCGGTTTTCAAAGTGGTGACGGCCGCGATCGCCATCGAGGAAAATCAAATCAATAAAAATTCCACCTTCTATTGCAGCGGGCACGCTACCGTTGCGGGGCAGGGGTATAATTGCCACAAAAAGGGCGGGCACGGCTCGCAAACACTGATGCAGGCGATTTCCAATTCCTGCAACCCTGCTTTTATTACCATTGGGCAGTTGGTGGGCGTGCAGACTTTTTCCAAGTATTTCAAAGCATTTGGATTGACCGAGAAAACCGGCATTGATTTGCCGGGTGAAGCAACTTCCACCTACCACTCCGAGGAGAAAATGGGAAAAGTGGAATTGGCGTCTTCTTCCTTCGGGCAAACCTTCAATGTCACTCCCATGCAGTTGATCACCGCGATTGCGGCATCGGTCAACGGTGGGTACATCGTGCAGCCGCATTTGGTGGAGAAAAAACTGGATGAAAACGGCAAGGTGGTGGAAACGGCATCCACTGCCAATAAGCGGCAGGTGATTTCGGAAACCACCTCGGCCACCATGCGGGAACTGATGGAATTTGTAGCCAAAAACGGCGCGAAAAACGCCTTAGTGACCGGCTATCGGATAGGCGCGAAAACCGGAACCTCGCAAAAGGTTTCCAAAATCCTTGCTACGGGGGATCATTATTTGTATATCGGTTCCTGTGCCACCGTTGCCCCGATCGACAACCCGGAAATCGCGGTGATTGTGATGCTGGACGAACCGAAAGGCGATAAGTATTACGGCGGTGTGATTTCGGCGCCGGTAAATTCTAAAATCATGGCGGATGTGCTGCCTTACCTTGGATATGAACCGAGTTATACCGATGAGGAACTGAAAAAACTGTCGCTTACGGTGCCGGATGTTGCCGGATTGACCGCGGCGGAAGCCAAAGCCAAAGTGACGGCGGCAAAATTGGAATATAAAACAGTCGGCTCGGGCGAAACGATCGTGCGGCAGTTGCCGGCGGCAGGCAGTAAAGTGATTTCGGGCGGCATCGTGATTTTGTATACTGACGCGGAGGCGGTACAAAAGGCGTCGGTCCCGAATATGGTTGGGCTGACGGCCGGCGATGTAAACAAAGTAGCGGCCGCGGCGGGAATCAATGTGGAGTTTTCGGGCAATACCAATACCGGGGGATTAAAATCGTATCGGCAAAGTATCGATCCGGGCACCGAAGTGGATGCCGGCACGATCGTGACGGTTTCCTTCCGGGATGACAGTGCGATCGACGGATGAGATTTTACATAATTCAGGTGAGGAAATATGACGAGATTAAAAGACTTAATGGATGAAAAAACCGCATTGTCGGAAACGGAAATAACAGGGATCACCTGTGATTCAAGGCAGGTAAAGCCGGGCTTTCTTTTCGTTTGCATCCATGGCGCGGCGATGGATGGGCACGCTTTTGCAAAGCAGGCGGAAGCGGCGGGCGCCGCTGTGATCGTTGCGGAGAGGGATACCGGGGCTTCCAACCAGATCCTGGTGGCGGATACGCACGCGGCCTATGCGGATCTCTGCGCAAAATGGTTCGGAGAGCCGGCGAAATCGCTGAAACTGCTCGGCGTTACCGGCACCAACGGGAAAACCTCGGTGACCTATATGCTGAAAGCCATTCTTGAAAAAGCCGGGCATAAAGTGGGGCTGATCGGTACCATTCAGAATATGATCGGGGACGAAGTGATCGCCGCGCACAACACCACCCCCAACGCTTACGAACTCAATTCGCTTTTTGCTTTGATGAAAGCGAAGGGCTGCACCTATGTGATCATGGAAGTTTCTTCCCACGCATTGGATCAATGTCGGGTGTATCATCTGGATTTTGAAGCGGCGATGTTTACCAATTTAACACAGGATCATTTGGATTATCATCTGACAATGGAAAACTACCTGCAAGCCAAGAAAAGACTGTTTTCCATGTGCCGCACCGCGGTGATCAACGCGGATGATCCGTATGCCGGGCAACTGATGCAGGGGCTTTCCTGCCGTATCGTTACCTATTCGGCCACAGGCGAAGCCACCTATACCGCACGGGATATTCGTTATAAACCGGCGTCTGTGGAATATACTTTCACGGGTCGGGAAGAAGCAAAGATCCATGTGAATACCGGCGGTCGCTTCACGGTGTATAATTCGCTGTGTGCGGCGGCTTGTGCACGGGAAATCGGGATACCGCTTCATGCGGTAAGCGAGGCGTTTGCCGCCATGCACGGCGTGAAGGGCAGGGCGGAAGCCGTTCCTACCGGGCGGGATTTCACCGTGATTATTGATTACGCGCATACCCCCGACGGCCTTCAAAACATTCTTTGCACTTTTAAAGAATGCAAAAAGAACCGTTTGATCGTGCTGTTCGGCTGCGGCGGCGACCGGGATAAAACAAAGCGGCCGCTGATGGGGAAAATCGCCGCGCAATACGCGGATTTCGCCATTGTAACAAGCGATAACCCGCGCAGTGAAAATCCTTCCGCGATCATCGAAGACATCGTGGCGGGCATGAAAGACACCAAAACGCCTTACCAAGTGATCGAAAACCGGGTGGAGGCCATTCACTATGCTCTTTCGATTGCCGAGAAAGACGATATTATCGTGCTGGCGGGCAAAGGGCATGAAACCTATCAGATTTTGAACACGGGTACCATTCATTTGGATGAACGGGAAGTCGTTGCCGAAGCATTAAAAGAACAAGGAAGCGAGAATAATGACTGATTTTACGCCGGTAATTGCGGCGGCGGTGGCCTTTGCCGTTACAGCCGCGTCGGGAATTTTTGTGATCCCGTATTTGAGAAAATTAAAGTTCGGGCAAACCATTTTGGATATTGGCCCGAATTGGCACAAAAATAAACAGGGGACCCCCACCATGGGCGGGGTAATGATCGTCGCGGGTGTTTTGCTTGCGATGACGGTGGCGTTTGCGTATTCCGGCGCGTTTCATGGCCGTTTTGCCGTGGAAGTGACGGGAAATGCCTATCGCCGTTCTGTCCTGTTTGCCGGTGTCGGGCTTGCGCTTGCCATGGGATTGATCGGTTTTATGGACGATTATATCAAAGTGGTGAAAAAGCGCAATTTAGGGTTGACGGCGAAACAAAAAACTTTCTTGCAGTTGTTGGTTTCCGCCGCTTATCTTGCCACGCTTTGCCTTTGCGGGATGCACAGCACCGTGATCCCTTTTATCGGGGAAATCAATATCATGCGCGGCGCGGGGCTTCTGTTCTGGCCGATTGCGCTGATGTTTATTTACGGGTTTACAAATGCCGTGAATCTGACAGACGGGATCGACGGTCTTGCTTCCTCGGTCACCCTGGTGGTTGCTTGTGCTTTTATGTTGATCGGCGGGTTTCTCAATAACATGGTGATCAACACACTGGCCGCGGCTTTGGCAGGCGGATGCGTCGGTTTTATTGTATGGAACGCCAAACCGGCAAAGGTTTTTATGGGCGATACCGGCTCGATGTTTTTAGGCGGTATGGTGGTGGCGGTTTCTTTTGGAACGGAACGCCCGGTTTTGTTACTACTGGCCGGCATTACTTACTTTTTGGAGGCCTTATCGGATATTATTCAGGTGGCGTACTATAAGCGTACCAAAAAGCGGATCTTTAAGATGGCGCCATTGCATCATCATTTTGAAATGTGCGGTTGGTCGGAAGAAAAGATTGTGCTGGTCTTTTCCGCAATCACCGTGATCGGGTGTGTGATTGCCGTGCTGCCGATCATCCTGCACCTATAATTTCGGGTTAAACTTTTTTCAAACGGAGGGAAAAAGCATGGCGAAGGCGCTTAAAAGAAAAAGCGGCAGAACCGTCGGAAAACTGGATATCACCTTTTTGTCTTTCGTGTTCATTCTGCTCACGGTCGGGCTGGTGATGATGTTTTCCGCCAGTTATGCTTTTTCCTATCAACGCTATGGCGATAGTTATAAATTCATTATCCGGCAGGCGGCGTTTGCGGCGGCCGGCGTGGTGACGATGCTGGTGGTTTCCCGCATTGATTACCATTTTTGGCGAAAGTTCGCTTGGGTGTTATACGGCGTATCGGTTGTGATTCTGGCGGTTTTGTTGTTTATCCCCCCTATGGTGGCGGGCATGGATGTGAAGCGTTGGATCGTGGTCGGGCCGGTGAACTTTCAACCTTCGGAAGTGGCGAAATTTGCAGTCATTTTGTTGTTTTCCTCGCTGATCGCGGCAAACGGAAAAGAAATCAAAAGTTTCAAGTTTATCGCGTTTTTGGTTGGATTATTGGGCTTGGTTTGCGTGCTTGTCGTGCTGGAACCGCATCTTTCGGCAACGGTGTTGATTTTCACGATCGGGATCGTGTTGCTGATCGTAGGCGGTTTGCCGAAACGCTATATTTTCGGCGGGATCGGCGCGGGTGCCGCCGCACTGGTTTTAGCGGTCACCACCGGCTTGATCGGGTACGGATCGGATCGTATCAAATACTGGCTTGACCCATGGCAGGATCCCAAAGGGCTTGGTTTTCAAACCATTCAGTCGCTTTTGGCGATCGGCTCCGGCGGTATTTTGGGGCGAGGGATCGGGCAATCCCGCCAAAAATATCTCTGGCTGCCCGAGCCGCATAACGATTTTATTTTCTCGATCGTGTGCGAAGAACTGGGGCTGATCGGAGCGATTGTGATTATTATTTTGTTTTGCCTGCTTGTGTGGCGCGGTTTTACGATCGCCATGCGCGCGGAAGATAAATTCGGCTCCTTGTTGGCATTGGGGCTTACTTTTCAGGTTGGTTTACAGGCCATGCTGAATATTTGGGTGGTGACCAACACCATTCCGAATACCGGCATCAGCCTTCCGTTTTTCAGTTACGGTGGCACTTCATTGATGATTTTGCTTGCGGAAATGGGCATTGTGCTTTCGGTTTCACGCGGGGCAAGTCTTGAAAAAAATTAAGAGGGGTTTCATATGAAAATACTGTTTGCGGGCGGCGGCACGGCAGGGCATATCAATCCGGCGCTTGCCGTGGCGGGCACGATCAAAGAGCATCACCCGGATGCGGAAATCTATTATATCGGTACCGCCGAAAAACTGGAATCCAAACTGGTTCCCGAAAAAGGCTATGATTTTTATACCATTGATGTGGCGGGATTCCGCCGCAGTTTCTCGGTTGAAAATGTTAAACTGAATCTGGAAGCGGTACACAAGGCGGTTGTTTCTGCGCGAAATGTGCGCAAAATTTTAAGTGAGTGCAAGCCGGATCTGGTGGTCGGCACGGGCGGATATGTCAGCGGGCCGGTGGTGCGGCAGGCGCAAAAAATGGGCTTTAAAACCGCGATTCATGAGCAGAACGCCTATCCCGGCGTAACCACCAAAATGCTGGCGCCTCATGCGGATCGCGTGATGTTGGCCATGCCGCAGGCCGAAAAATACTTGCGGTTGAAGAAAAAACCGATCATCACCGGCAATCCGGTGCGCAGTGAACTGTTGGCAACCGACAAAGCGGCCGCACGGGCGCAACTGGGCTTGGATGAACGCCCGCTCCTTCTTTCTTTCGGCGGCTCGCTGGGCGCGCGGAGGATCAACGAAACGGTGACGGAGGCAATCAAACATTTCAACGGGAACGGTCGGTTCTATCATATTCATGCAACCGGGTCTTCCGGCTATCAGACCATGCGGGAGGCATTGGCGGATATTACGCTTTCTCCCATGACCGATCTGCGCGAATATATTTCCGATATGGATCAATGTATGGCAGCCGCCGATCTGGTGATCTGCCGTGCGGGGGCGATCACATTAAGCGAACTGTGCTGTTGCGGAAAGCCCTCGATTCTGATCCCTTCGCCTAATGTGACAGAAAATCATCAGTTCCACAACGCCATGACGCTCAAAAAAAGCCGGCGCGGCGGAAGTGCTGGAAGAAAAGGATTTGACCGGCGAAAGCCTGATCGCGTTTATTGATCGCCTGATCGAAAATAAACCGGTTTTACAAAAGATGGCGCAGCAGGCAAAAAAACTGGCGATTCCCGATGCAAACGAACGCATTTACCGCGTTTTAATGGAATTATATACCGAAGCGTGACACAAAAACCGCTCTCTGCATAGTATGAACTGTGAAAACAGTAAGGAGTAGAGGGTGCGATTATGTCGGAAATCGTTGTCGCGGGAGGCAAAAGAATAGCAGGAAGGATCAGCGTGCAGGGGGCGAAAAACAGTGTGTTGCCCGTTTTGGCGGGTACGGTGCTGTGTGAAGGCGATTGCCTGATTGAGAATTGCCCCGCGCTGTCTGATGTGGAAACTTCTTTTAAGATCATGCGGGGCCTTGGCTGTACTTGCGAAAAAAACGGCACTTCCGTTACCGTAAACGCAAGCCGTGTGACCTTGTATGAGATTCCCGATTCTTTGATGCGGGAAATGCGCTCTTCCGTGGTTTTTTTAGGCGCCATGATCGGGCGCATGGGAAA
>CACXFE010000060.1 GCA_902766855.1 Oscillospiraceae bacterium
AACATGATACCAACGCCCCCTTTATACTCCTTATTATATGAAAAAGCACAATGTTTGTCAACCAAAACCGCTTAAATGCCATATTTTTCTTTGATTCGCGACAATTTTTCCCCGATCGGTTTTGTAAGAAGCAACAAAAAAACCACATTGGAGAACGCATACAGCGCCGTCATCGGGAAAGAAGAAACCAGCATGGCGGCATAACGCGACCACAGGAACACATTATCCTGCCAGAGAGCGGAAAACACATCCAGTATCAACGAATATGCCACGCCCGCCAGCACACCATACCCAAGCAAAAGCAATCGGCGTTTTAGCAGGGACTTTGCAAAAATGCCGGCGAAAAAGCCCAGCATCCCGAAAGCGAACATCTGAAAAGGCGTCCACGGCCCTTGCCCGAAATAGAAGTTAGATAGCACCGCGGTGAGCGCGCCGGTCATAAACCCGGCCTCCGGCCCGAAATACAGTGCGGTGATGACCGTCATGGCGGTGACCGGCTTGAAGGCGGGCAGCATCACAAACAGAAAGCGCCCCACTACGGAAAGCGCGGTCAATACCGCAATCAAAATCAGCCGCGTGGTACTGTGTTCTCTCCGCTCAAACCCGAGAAAAAGCGGCAAGCAAGAAAAAACCGCCACGGCGATACTGATAAACGCATACTGTTTTCCCCCGAAAACCGTAACACCCAGCAAAATGGTAACGGGAATAAATAAAATCAGGATCAGATAAGAAAGCAGTTTTTTCATATCTCCGCCTGCCCTTTGCACAGTGCGGTGATTTCGGCACAGCGCACCGTGTTTTCAAATTTCCCGCGTGCCATACGCGCGGCAGCGGTGGTATAAAACATATTCCCGGCAAAAAAGCGGTTGGGCTGCTCCACCGCCAATACCTTCCCGTCAAACAGCAAGCCGCACCGATCGGCGGTATCCGCCGCGAATTCCACATCGTGCGTCACCATGATCACGGTCATGCCCTCCTGCCGCAAGACATGAAGCGCCTGAACCAGTTTTTGTTTGAAAGCGGCGTCCAGCCCCTTGGTGGGTTCATCCAGCAATAGAATTTTCGGCGCACGCATCAGCAATTTCACCAGCGCACATTTTTGCTGTTCCCCGCCGCTTAAATCATATGGGTGGCGGTTTAATAAAGGGGCAATTTCAAATAGATCGATCCATTTTGCCGCACATTCCGGATATTCCTCCCGCGGCTTCCCCATCAGGCAGAAACTTTCCCGCAAATCGTCCTCCACCGTATTTTCAAGGAACAACGCGGTCGGATCCTGCGGGAGAAACACCAGTAATTCCCGATAAAGCGAATTGCCTTTGTATTGGCTGATTGTTTTCCCGAAAACGCGGCAACTGCCGGTATACGGTTTGCTTAAACCGGCAATCAGGCGAAGCGTGGTGCTTTTGCCGCTGCCGTTTTCGCCCAAAACGGCAAAAATTTCCCCGCTGTTCACCCGAAGCGACATTTCCCTCACCACATCGGGGGCAGTGCGATCATACCGGAAGGAAACCGCTTGCAGTTCCACCGCGGCGGCGGATTCGGTAAACGGTTTCGTTTCGGTTTTTCCCTGCACCGTGGGAAAGAATCGGTGCAGAAATTCTCTGCCCTCTTTGACGGTCAGCGGGCATTCCCCTTTCGAGCCGAGCGACCGCCAGATGCGCGCCGCGCTCGGAAGCGCCGCAAACAAAGGATGCTCCCGCAAAGCAAAGCATACCTCCTTCGGGGTGCCGCCGGCGATCAGCCTTCCCTTTTCCAGCACCAGCACACGGTCCGCCGCCGGGAAGCACTCTTCCAACCGATGCTCGCTGATCAGTACCGTCACGCCGAGTTCCCGGTTGATTTTTTTCAAGGTGGCGATAAAATTCGCCGCGGCGATCGGATCCAGTTGCGCGGTGGGCTCATCCAACAGGATCATTTCGGGGCGCATCACCATCACAGATGCCAGATTCAGCAACTGTTTCTGCCCGCCCGAAAGGGTGTCCGGGTGGCGATGATACCATTCCCCGATCCCGAAATAACTGGCTGTTTCCCCCACCCGCAAGCGGATCTCCTCAGATTCAAGCCCCATATTTTCCGCGCCAAAGGCCAGTTCGTGCCATACCCGGTCGGTGACGATCTGGCTTTCGGGCGATTGCGCGACATAGCCGATCCGATCGGTCGCCATTTCTTCCAAAGGCCGATCCCCAAGCCGCAAAGAACCGCTTTTTTCCCCGAAAGGTGCGATCTCTTTTTTCAGGATTTGCAAAAGCGTGGTTTTTCCGCTGCCGGAAGCGCCCATCAGCAGGGTAAAACTGCCGGGTTCCAGCGAAAAAGACACGCCGTTCAAAGCCTTCTCCCGTGAGCCGGGATAGGTAAAGTTCAGATTTTCGACCTGTAATAGTTCCATTTTACACGCTCCCCGATCTCCGCCCCGGCGGGTAAAAACGCCAGCACCGCAAACGCCGCTATCGCCGCCGTATTCCACACGGAAAATTCTATCCTTGTCACGGCGGGATAATAGGCAAAATCCAAATCATGCCGCAAAACGGCAATCGGCACGGCGCACGCCAATCCCAAACAAACGGCCGTCATCAATCCGTCCCGCAGGCGAAAAGATAAATCCGAATAAGCGGTACGGCGGCCGATCCCGTACCCTTTTGCCCGCATGGCTTTCGCCGTTTCCACCGCGCTTTCAAGCGACCACCCGATCAACGCGGAAAACATCCTTAAAATCGCTTTTACCCGATCCCAATACCCGTCTGACGCGGTACAACCGATCGTTTTCTGCGCATCCGCGATCCGATCCGCCTGCCGCCTCAACATAGGGATATAGCGCAAAGCGGTGGATAAAACCAACGCGGTTTTCGGGGTGGCTTTGCCGAATAAATACACTGCGCGATCCGCCGTGAATACCAGGCTTAACGCCTTGCACCACAAATAGACCGAAACCACCATCAGCCCGATCCCCGCGCCGTACAAATAGGCTTCCAGCGTTACGGGATTTCCGTTCATATAAAAAAGCGGCGTGACGCCATTGTGCGAAAACAGCGGGTTGACGGCGGTGATCAGACAGAATAAAAAAAGGGAAAGCCGCAGCCCGCGCCACAGATCGCGCGCAGTCGCCAAAAACGCACAGATGCTGACCGCGCCGAGCAGTGAAACCGCCAAAATGATCGGATGCGGTACAAACATGGTGATCAGCAAAACACCCAAAAAATACACGGCGGCTACGAACGGATTGCATCGTTGTAAGGTCATGATCCGCCCTCCTCCGGCACGCTGAATGTATTTCCCACATCCAACCCGAGATCCAGTGTATACATCCATTCGATACGGTCGCCCGGTTTCACTTCGTAACTGTCACACCCGACAAAGGGGGACTCCCCGTTCACATGATACACCCAACCGGACATTTCCCCGAATTGAAACTCATATAAATACCCGATCGCGGCGATATAAATCATCCCGTCGGAACCTTTTTTCTCGATTTGTATCCCCTTTTTCCGGGCAATCGTATCCAGCACCGTATACACCGTATCGCCCGATTCGATCTCCACCTGCTCGGAAGAAAGAATACAACCGTCCCGCGGGATAAAATCCGAATCGGTCTTTCCCGCGACCGTGTCACACCGGATAGACACCGTGACCGTGCCGATCACATCGGTTTTTTGATCCACCTGCCGATGCGCGGTTACGCTTTCAAAATCGGTCAGCACAACAAACAGAAGAAGCGCCGCCCCTATCAGCCCCAAAAGCAGGATGTTCTTGCGGTTGGCTTTTTTGCGCAGGGCTAAAAGACCCGCCCCCGCCAACACGAAAAGCAGGATACACCCGCAAGCGATCCCTTTATAAAGCGGGAACACCGGGCGCTGTTTTTTTTCGGCATCCGGGCGCCCGTCTACCACAGAGGCGTCTTCTTCCACCTGTTCTTCTTTCTGTGATTCGGCAGGAACTTCCGAATCGGCCGAAGCGGTATCATCCGGCGCCTGCCCCGCGGGGGCCGAAGCGTCTTTCCCGCTTTCGGAAGGGACGCTTGCCGCATTGCCGGGAACTTTCGGTGCTTCGCTCGATGAAGGCGCCTCACTCTGCGCCGGAGGATCCTGCGAAGGAGCAAGCATGTGGGTAAAACTGCCGTCTACCAAGCGGTATCGGATCAGCCCGTCGATCACCGTGTTTCCGTTTTTGATAAAACGCGCGTCACGCTCGCAATCAATGCCCAACGAGGAAAGCGCGGTCAGTACCTGCGCGGTGCTTTCGGCGTTATAAACCCCCATAGAAGCAAAATCGCCCGCTTCGGATTGCCGCCCGGCAAGCAAATTTACCGCTTTTTCCACCGCCGCTTTCACGGCGGGATCGCCGCAATGCGGGGCAAGCGCCTGCAAGGTCATGGCGGTCACATCCACATCGGCGTTTTTGCCCGTGAGCGCCCAGCCGCCATCCTCCAGGCGCATATCCAACAACCAGCGCACCACCTCTTCCGGGCGGTTTTTGCCGGACAAGCCGTTATTGAGAAGATGCAGCCCGAAAATTTTCGCCATGATCCCGGCTTGTTCAAGGTCTTCGGCGGCGGTGTTTTCGATAAACGGATCACGGCTGCCCGCGGCGATCAAAGCCAGCGCGTATTTTTGCCCGGTCGTTAAAACCGTGACCGGATTGTCTTTGAGGAACTGCAAAAGGGCTGTTTCATACGCGGAAAAATCATACCGCCCGCTTTGGCTTAATCCCAGCACATACCATTCGGCGGTTTTTCCGGCCTTTTTCGCCAGCCCTTTTTCGATCCATTCCTGCGCGGTAGAAGCACCGCATTCTTTCATTTTAAGCGCAACAATACCGTCGGCAAGGGTTTTTGCCCTGCCGGCGGCTTTGATTGTTATTTTTTCTCCGTTTGTCGCCGCTTTCTCGTTGTCCAACAGATAAAGCGGCGGTTTCCCTTCACACAGGCGTTGAAACGCCACCAGTGAATAATAGGCTTGCACCGTGGCGCTTTCGGAAAATGAAGCGCCCGCGCCCGACGCGGGAAAACAGAACAGAGAAACCAGCACGAAAAATGTGCCGAACGCACAAAAAATGCGGTTACGCTTCATGCCATTTTTTGCCCGCAAACACTGCGGCAGCGGCGCAAAGAGCAAAAAACACGATCAAAGTGCCGTGATCCCCGGTTTTCGGAGATTTGGTTTCCGCGGGTTTCGGCTCTTCCTCGGTTACCGGTGCGGGGGCAGGTTTTGCCGACACAGTTGCCTTGAACACCGGCGGAACCAGTATTTTATCGGCTGATTTTGCGCTGATCAATACTTCTCCGACTTGATTGAGCGGGAAGGTTACTTTGCCTTCCGCATCGGTTTTATACGCCGTTTCCTCGCCGTTAATCGTAATCACAGCGCCGGAAACCGGCACTTCCGCCATGCTTTGTGCGGCGGCATCATATTCACTGTCTTTCAACACCAGGGTGATTTCATCCCCTTCTGTTATCGATGCGGTATCTTGATCAAAATAAGCGTATACATCCGACCAGGCCTTGCTGTCTTGATAAACAAATGCGTCGATCAGATCCCCGTCTTTGACTTCGTCTGACAGATTCCATGCGCTTTTGTGGTTAACATAATATCCATAGGAGCCGCTTTCATCCCCCAGCAGTTTGGTGATTCCCAAGCCCCACTCGGTGGTGGAAGTGGCATATCCCGCCGCGGCGCCGCCTTCAAACTTTGCCTCATGCGCCGCAAACAGGGCTTCATCAATGTCCAACTTGCCGTCTTCATTCCGATCGGTCACGGTAATCGGCTCCTGCGCGAGTACCACTTTACCGCTCTGATCGGATAAAGTGACGCGCACCGTGGCGGTAGCGGTTTCCGCCGCGGCGGAAACCCCGGCAAAACAAGCGATCAAACAACAAGACAATACGAAACAAATCCACTTTTTCATTTTGATTTTCTCCTCTTTTTACTTTTACAAGTTTGTTCCCTGGCTGTTTTCAGCCCCGCGGTTTCCAATGCGCGAGGCCACGGCCCCAAAAACGCCTTGATGCGCGAACGAGTGATTTCATCGAAATCCTCTTTTTTGGGAAGCCTGCCGATCTCTGCATATTTTTGCTGTAAAAGTTCTACCGCCCAGAACTTTTTATCCTGTGAAATCACTGCCTCCCTCCTTTCGAAAAAAGCACCCTTTCAACCATAGGTCAAAAGGGTGCAAACCGATTTCCGTACAACGAACAGGCCTTGAAGCGTACACGCCCCAAAGCCGCCATACGGCAAATTCGGCTGCACCCTTCTCGCCCAAGTTGTGTGAACCTTATGGAAATACGGCAGGTATCCTGACTTATGATGCTGTGGCATGACCACACGCAGAACGACCCTTCTCAAAGCGTGCGCTTCAATGGGATACCTCGTTCTGCCTTGTCAAATACAGTAATGGCGGTTGTTCCGGATTCGAACCGGATTCCCTTTTCATCTACTAAGCAATCAGCCGTTCAAACCGTATTTCCTATTCTTTTTAATTATATCACAACGCCCCGGTGAAGTCAACTTTTTCTTTACAAGTAACGGTATATCGGTTATGTAGATAAATCAATGATAGGTAACACTTTTCTCAAAAAAACAAGATGAAAGTGTATTGGAACACAACAAATTCTGCGCTCATCAC
>CACXFE010000061.1 GCA_902766855.1 Oscillospiraceae bacterium
AGAAAAAAGTTGTAATATAAAAATAAGACGAATATGAAGGAGGTGTTGATCGGCCATGGCCTTTACCGGGAAAAAACTTTCGCTTGTCACCGAGTATTTGACCGATTACATCCAAAAGAACGCGTTAACCAAGGGGCAGCGCCTTCCCACCGAAACCGAATTGATCGAGGCGATCGGCGTCAGCCGGGTGACCTTGCGGCGCGCGCTTGCCAATATGCAGGAAGAAAACCTGATTTACAGCGTGCAGGGTTCCGGCTATTTTGTAGGCGATCATTTTTTCCCGCGGGAAAACCATGTGATTCCGATCATCATTTCTTACGATCATGAGAACTCCAAGATCTTAAACATTGTACATGGGGCGCAGAATTATCTGAAAGCCCGCTCTTGCGAACTGGAAGTCCATGTTTCCCGGCGCGACCCGAAGGCCGAAAAGGAAATGCTTCTGCAATTATATGAGCAAGGATGCCGCTGTGCGATCATTTTCCCGGTTTCGAGCGAGGACAACAGCGATCTTTACTTTCATTTGCTGCAAAACGGGATGCAGTTGATTTTCATTGACCGGCGCCCCGCGGATATTTCCTGCTGCCACCTTGTTATGTCGGATAATATGACGGGCGGGTACCTTGCCACCCGGCATTTGCTGGAACTCGGGCACCGCAGGATCGCCACCTTCGGTTTAGAGCCGATGGCGCACACTTCCACCATTCAGGAGCGAGTGCTCGGCTATCGCCACGCCCTGCGGGAATTCGGGGTTCCCGAGCCGGAAAAAAGTTATTTTTTCTCGGCCTATAAGCGGCAAAACCGCGATGTAGAAGAGATTTTTGATCCCGCCAACGGGTTCACCGCGGTTTTTGCGATCAACGATCATGCGGCGGTGGATATTGCCACCCACGCTTACCGTTACGGCCTGCGCGTTCCCGAAGACCTTTCGGTGATCGGGTTTGATAACCTGGATATTACCACGGTTTTCACCCCGCACCTTTCCACCATTGATCAGCCTTTCACTCAACTGGGCGAATCCGCCGCGGAAATCGCCTTTCAGTGCCTGACCGGCAATGTGACCGGATACATCCAGAAAAGCCTTCCCATCCGCCTGATCCCACGGGATTCCACCCGCAAACGGTAAGATAACCCCGCCTTTTTACAGCAGAAAGCCCGCGCTTCCGTATTAAAACGGAAGCGCGGGCTTCTTTTGTTTTTTCTGCCGCGGTTTATTCGGCCAGTCCTTCGGAAATGCCCATCAGCACGATTCCGGCAAACACCGTGCAGATGATCAGATAATGTTTCAGCGACAGTTTTTCCTTCAAAAAGAGGCGGGACAACACCACCGAAAACACGCAATAGGCCGAGATCATCGGCGCGGCGACAGTGGGGTTGCTGCCCAGCGCGTAAATATAGGCAAACTGCCCCGCCGTTTCACAGCAGGCGCCCGCCCATTTCGGCGCGTCCCATTTGCGGGAGAATTTTTCTTTCTTGATGATATTTACATATATAAAACTGATGATCGCCATCATCAAAAAGGTATATTCATACGCGATATTGGCGGAATCTTCGTTGACATATTCCCGGTCAAGCAGGATCGCGTCGGTAAAGGTGCCAAGTCCGTCCAGCAAGCAATAAAAAATGGGAAAAAACACCGCGATAAAGCCGCTTTTATACTTTTTATTTTCTTCTTTCTGCGCCAGTTGCCGGGTTTCCTCGTCCGTCTTTTTTTCTACCAGCGCCAGCCCGATCACGCCCAGCGACACCAGCACGATCCCGCCCCAACTGAGCGCATCCGGCATCTGCCGCAAAAAGATCAGGCATAAAATGCACGCCACCGCGCCCGAGGAGTTGCAAATCGGCGAAGACACCGAAAGCATGATGTACCGAAGCCCCACATACCCCAAAATCATGGAGAGAATGTAGAAAAAGATCGCCGGCGAGTATTTCAGAAAATCAATCGGGTGAAATTCGGTCCCGGTTAAAATCTCGACCGTGGCGTGGATCCCCATCACGGTGCCCACCGCCATCACGATTTTCCAATGGCTGGTTTTGTCCTCCGGGTTTGAGCCCATTTTCGAAAACAAATCCGATCCGCCCCAAAAAGCGATTGCTACAAGAGACAAAAGAAACCACATAAAATGAAAAACATCCTTTCAAAAATCAGTCTTCTCCGAGTTTTTTTGCAAATTCAGCCAGTTCCTTGTCGCTGAAAAATTCGATCGTCAGTGTGCCCCTGCCTTTTCCGCTCGGGTTTACGCGCACTTTTCGGTGAAGAACCTCTTTCAAAGATAATTCCACTTCGCTGTAAAAATTAAGTTTCGGCCTTTTTCCGCTGTTTTTCGGCGTTTGCGGGCGTTTTGCCGCCGCCATGCGTTCCAGTTCCCGTACCGACGCGCCCTCGATCGCGGCGATCAGCATTTTGGCGCGGCGCTCCTCATCCTCACAGGAAAGCAAGGCTCGCGCGTGGCCGGCGCTGATGCTGCCGCGGCGCAATGCCTCCGCCTCCGGGTCGGTCAAGGCCAGCAGGCGCAGGGTGTTGGTCACCGCACTGCGGGATTTCCCCATGCGCTTCGCCACTTCTTCCTGTGTCAACCCGAATTGCTCGATCAAAGAGCGGTAGCCTTGCGCCTCTTCCATGGCGTTCAGGTCTTCCCGCTGTAAATTCTCGATCAGCGCCAGTTCCATCAGCGTGCGCTCGTCCGCATCCTTGATCACCACCGGCACTTCGGTCAGCCCCGCCATGCGGCAGGCGCGCCACCGGCGTTCCCCGGCAATAATAGCATATCTTCCGTCCGCCGTGGGGCGAACCACAATAGGTTGTATAAGACCGTGCTGTGCGATGCTCTCCGCCAGTTCTGCCAGGGCTTCCTCGTTAAAGTCTTTCCGGGGCTGATTGCGGTTTGGTTCGATCTCGTAAAGCGGCACTTTTACCGCGCCTTCGCTTTCGTTGGCGTTTTCATCAAAAAGGGCGTCTAACCCTCTGCCAAGGCCTTTCTTTTTCACCGCCATGCTTACCCTCTCCTGTTCTTCTTCAAAAATTCTTTTGCCAGCGCGTTGTATGCGTCCGCGCCTTTGGATCGTTTATCATAATATTGGATCGGCATCCCGTAACTCGGGGCCTCGGAAAGCCGCACCGAGCGCGGGATCGCGGTTTTATAGAGTTTGTCCGCAAAGTATTTCTTGATTTCCGAAACCACCTGCCCGGTCAGATTCAACCGCCCGTCATACATCGTCAGCACAATGCCCTCGATCTCCAACTGCGGGTTGTATAACCGCTTGATCTGGCGGATTGAAGCCATCAACTGGGAAAGCCCTTCCAACGCGAAATACTCGCATTGTAACGGCACCAGCACCGTGTCGCTCACCGTCAAGGCATTGATGGTGATTAAGCCGAGCGAAGGCGGGCAATCAATCAAAAGATAGTCAAATGCTTCCCGCTGTGCCGCCAACGCCATTTTTAACTGGGATTCGCGGTGTTCCATCCCGATCAGATCCACTTCCGCCGCCGCCAGATTCATGGAGGACGGGATCACGCTTACATTTTTAAATTCGCTTTGCAGGATTGCGTTTTCCGCTTTTCCCGTGCCTACCAGCAACTCATATGTGGTAACGGACACCTGCTTTTTATGGATTCCGAAGCCGCTGGTGGTATTCCCCTGCGGATCGGCGTCTACCAATAAAACCTTTTTTCCGGCAAGGCCAAGCCCCGCCGCTAAATTCACCGCCGTGGTGGTTTTGCCCACGCCGCCTTTTTGGTTCACGATCGCAACGATCTTCCCCATATCAAAGCCCCCTTTTCTATGTTTCAC
>CACXFE010000062.1 GCA_902766855.1 Oscillospiraceae bacterium
CATCGATTGCCTCTTTCCGTTTCCGATAATATGTGCGATAACTGATGTCCTGAATATGAGGAATGAGTTGTTCGATCACTTCCTCGGCGTTTCGGTACTGCTGTGGAGAAAAAAACGCATAATACAGAATCCAATAATAGCCCTCCCCGTACTTATGCTTTGTGCGTAGTAATTCAACAGCCGAATCCATCAATTTCAGCATTTGATAACTTCGTTCAATATTCTTTGCATGTTCCTCAAGTCCCGTTGTAGCAAAATCCACGCCTGCAAGGTAAACGGTATCCAAAAAATCTTCGATACTGCTTCCCATTTCCATCTGAAAGCGACTTTTTACCTTTTGCACCGATACTTCAAGGCTCCATACCACATCGCGATATTTTCTCAGCAACAGAAATGTATTATGATAAGTTGACATATTTTACTCCTCTACTATCATAATATTCGTAAATGATTTGCTAATAATTTGCTAATTTGAAGAAAAAATATCCTATGAAATTGAACGATACAAGAAAATAACTGAAAATAATCAAATCGCTTCTAAACCGCATAAACAGTGGCATTGCAGGTCATCGGATAAGACTATACTATACCACAGAGTAATGCCTAATTTTTTCTCCTAAGGGTTAGTTGTGAGTTCGATTCTCGCCGGGGGTGCCAGAAAAAGTCCGGCGCTTGCGCGTCGGTCTTTTTCAACGAAATAAATCCACTGCGTGGATTTGTGAAATGCGCTTCGCGCGTGAAATACGCCTTTGGCGTGTGAAGTGCCTGCGGGCGTGAGTGGATTTATTTAACTTCACATTCGGCGTAAACGGATATTTCACAACGGCGTAGCCGTTATTTCACCGCGACGCCAGTCGCGATTTCACTTTTGGACAATTTCGTCTGTTAATCATAAAACCGGGCGTACCTTTATACCGCCCGGTTTTTTCTTTTTGTCCAATTTTTTAAAGCCCGTAATGCAAGGAAAGTGCCATGCTTATTCAAAAACCGGCTGAGAAGTACTGCTGTTTGCAATACAAATATAAAAGTTTCCGGGGTTGAAAGCAAGGGTGGTTCCGTCTTCCTTCGTGAAAGTAAAGCCGTTGGTCGCGGCGCCTTTACTCCAACGGATCCTGGTGTAGGTGCCGTTTACCGCATAGTACCCCACGCCCGATTGCAGATCGACCTGCCGGTGATACCCGTCCGGGTAGTTGCGAATCGCAGTCATCAACACCAAAACATTCTTCACATCGGTGGTTTCCCCGGTGAAGTAATCCTTTCGCACAGTTGCTCCCGCATAACGAGTATAAAGCCCGGTATTCTCCTGATATTTCATCACGGTTTTCGACCCGCCCGAAAACGCCACCGATACCTGCCCGGCAGGCGCCTCAAAACGCACGGGAGTTTCTTCCGCGGCAAACTCCACCCACGGTGTGCCGTTGCTTTCGGTTTTCAGCCCTTCGTTTACGATGCTGTTCCATATTTTTTCGCCGTAAATATACAAAGTATGTTCGCTTGCCAGGCCGTTTTTGATTCTGGTGCCGTAATTCTTCGCGGCCAGGTCCACATCGTCAATATCTTTCAGATGCGGTTTGCAATAACGGTTATCCTGCCCGCAATGCACATAAATCGCATGATGCCCCAGTGCCAGATCCACATACGGATAACGGGCGGAACGCACCGTACCGACTTTTTCAGCCTTGGTAATATCCTGAAATACCGCCATCAAACGGGTGATGCCGCCTTCCACTTCGGTTTCATAAATAATATCCGCTTTGGAAAGCCCTGTTTGCACGCCTTGCGCCAGTGAAATGTTATTCACCATCACCGCCACCGGGCGTTCTTTACTCTTTTCTTCGGAAATCCCGGAAATCCCGGTCAACGGATTGCGGTAAAGCACCGGCGCCGGCACTTCGGAGGAAATGGGCGGTTCATCCCCTTTTTCTATACTCAACTGCTCCACTTCGCCGCCGCAAGCGGTCAACAACGAGAGAGCCAAACACAACACAACCAATACAATTTTCCTTGACATACTGCATCCTCCAACAGACAATAAAAGAGGAACAAATTTTTCTTTGTTCCACTTTATACAGTATAATACGATTTCCGCGAAAATGCAACAGGAAATTTCAAAATTCGTCATGTTATTTCGACCAAAATCGGCATGATGCCGCTCGGTTCCAGATCAATCACGGCATAGGTGGCTTTTCCGTCCCTCGGAGCGCCGCAAGAGCCGGGATTCACAAGATACAACCCGTCTTCATATACTATTTGTGGGATATGAGTGTGCCCATACAGCGCGATTTCGCAATTCGCCGCTTTGGCCGCGTGCAAAAGTTGCCCGATCCCGTGTTTGACACCGAATACATGCCCGTGGGTATAGAAAATGCGCCGTCCCGCCAGTTGCTCGATCCCCGAAGACGGGAGCAAGGAAAACGGATCGCAATTTCCGCTGACGATATAAAATGTTTTCGCGGGAAATTTGGCTTGCAAGTCCTCAATATCCGTCACCACATCCCCTAAAAAGAAAATGTGATCGGAATCCTGCCGCTCCTCTAAAATTCTTCTTACTCGATTGCCCCGTCTGTGGGAATCCGAAAGCACGGTGATCCGCATGGTTTTCTCCTTCTATCCTGACTTGGTTCTACATATAATTTGATGGGGGAATTTGCATGAATAACCAATTCAATCAACAAAAAATGATCGATGCCATTGTAGCACAGTCCGGCGGAAAAATCAAGCGGGACAGCCTGACAGGCGCTTTGCAAAACCGGGATCTCTCCGGCTTATTGGCGGCGCTTTCCCCGGCGGATCGCGCCAGCCTCTCCGCCGCCATGGGCGACCGCGCCCGCCTGCGTGAGTTCCTGCAAAGCGACCGGGCAAAAGAACTTTTGAAAACCTTTTTAAACGGAGAAAAGCATGGATGACCTCAATGAAAAACTGACAGAATTGCTTAACGATCCGGAAAGCATGAAAAAAGTGCGCGAAATGGCGGAGAACCTTTTAGGTGATCCGCCGCCGGAACCTCCCACGCCCACCGCCGCGCCTGACCTTGCCGGGCTTTTAAGCGGAAACGAACTCGGGGCGATCACTTCGCTGATCGCCCGCATGAAAACCGACACCGGCGATCCCCGTGTGCAGTTGATCACGGCGCTTCGCCCGCATTTGAGCGAAAAGCGGCGTGAGCGGGCAGACGCCGCCATCCGCTTGCTGCGCCTGATCGACCTGCTCCCCCTCCTACGGGAAAGCGGATTGCTGAATTTATAAGGGGGATCCTCTCCATGAATGAAAACGATTTCGATCGCATGAAAACCGCTGCCGCCGAACAAATGCGCGCCATGAGCGCACGCGCTGCCAACCGCGATCCGGGAGGCAATCTCCCGCCTGTGCCGCCTTTTGTTCGCTTGCCGCATGAGCATCCGCCCGCCTCCGGGCCCAAGCAAGAGCCTCCCCGCCCTGCCGCGCCGCCTCCCTCCGCTCCGCCTTTATTCGGCAACCTGTTTTCCGGCAAAACAGACCTGCCTTTTCTCGACCGTTTAAGAACAGACGGCGATCTCTCCCTGCTTTTGGGGTTGCTTCTAATTTTGGTGAGCGAACAGGCGGACAAACGATTGCTTTTTGCCCTGCTGTACATACTGCTTTAAGAAGAAAAGAATGGCACTTTTTGGGAGGAAAAAATTGCAATTTTTTCAATTATGTAAACCCGGACAACCTCAAAAGTTATTCAACTTATCCACCGATATTTCCACCGGTTTTACCCTGTTAAAACGAAAAATCGCGCTTTGAAGGTAATTTTCGGTGGATAAGTAGGTGAATAAGTTGAATAATTTCACATTCATAATAAAATGAATAAAAAAATTATGTTGACCTTTCGCCCTTTTTCGACACCGAAAATTTTTGCATAAAATTTCGACAAACTTTTATTGAAATCAGAGATTTTTTATGGTATACTCTTCTTCGGGGAAGAGGAGGTGCCCGGTTGGAAAACACAAAAACGATTACCACCAATAAAAAAGCATTTCATGAATATTTCGTTTTAGAGAGTTTCGAATGCGGAATCGCCCTTTCCGGCACCGAGGTCAAATCCATCCGGCAAAGCAGCGTCAATCTGAAAGACGCGTGGTGTTCGGTGGAGAACGGCGAAATGATCATCAAACAAATGCACATCAGCCCTTATGAGCAAGGCAACATTTTCAATAAAAACCCGCTGCGCAATCGCAAACTGCTGTTGCACAAGCGAGAAATCATGCGGTTGCTCGGTGCCGTCAAGCAAGAGGGGCTGGCGCTGGTTCCGCTCTCCCTGTATTTTAAGGGATCGCTTGTCAAAGTACAATTAGGGCTTTGCAAAGGCAAAAAACTGCACGACAAACGCGAAGTTGCCGCCAAGCGGGATGCCGAGCGCGCGATCGACCGTGCAATGAAAGAGCAGAATCGTTAAAAAACATTCAAAACATGGGGGCGTAAAGGTTTCGACAGGGATCTTGCAGTATCGGAAGCGAGCAGCGGTGCGGAACCGCTTTAAAATCCGCACTTTTAAATGAACTGACAAAAATTCAGTTGCTTTAGCGGCTTAATTGCCGCTCATCCGACCCGGAAGCACCGCGAGCCGGCAAGGGTGTCATTTTAGCGGTGAACATGAACGCGCGCCCTCTCCTGCGTGCGTCACGAAGTAGGAGATACTGAACGGAAGAGCCTGACATTTGGCGCTTTTGTAAGGGAACGGAAAGAAATGTCTGCGCTCGGAGACGCCGGTATGAATTGATTTTTGGACAGGAGTTCGACTCTCCTCGCCTCCACCAATCTTTGAAAAGTCGAACACCACAATATTTTTTGTGGGCGGGCTTTTCGGAATTATGGTAAAAATAGCGGATAAGGTGTAAAAACCTTACCCGCTATTTTTCTTTTATTCTGTTTTGCCGCTCGGTTCGTCGGGCTGCTTTTCTGCTGCCGTGTTCTCGATGATACCCGCCGCAAGTGTGATTGTCTGCCCGCTCTCGATGTAGTCTTTAATGCTTGCGTTCTTTTCCCATTCGACTTTCGCTTGTTCAACGACTTCATCAACCCACCGTTCAAGTGTTCCGACGGTGATAAAGATTTTCACGATTGCCGGTAGCCGCTCATATATCCAATTTATGACCGCTGATTGTTTCAGCGTTCCCGTGCCGCCGCCGTATTGCCTTTCGGCTTCGGTGACAAGGTTATAAAGGATTTTGTAAACAACGGATTTTTTGCCCTTCAAAATGAGGAACACAAGAAGCGCAATAAAAACGATAACGACGATTACGCTATCCCAATTCGCAAGAAGAAAATTCAAAATATTCATTGTTACACCTTCTTCAAATATTTCTTGTCAACGGCCCCCGTTACCGCTCCCGTTTTGAGCGTAGAAACGACAACCCTTGAACCGGCAATTTCTCTTACATAAAGCTTCGATGTATATACCCACGGACGAAATTTCTTCGTAGTGCCATATACGGGCGCGTTCTGCTCCATTTTGACGACATCGCCTTCAGTGAACGATACGACGGGCGTTGCCGTCGGTGCTGTGCTTGCCGCTGCCGCTCCGTTGGTTGTGATATATGTACTATATCCGGCGGCTTTCAGCTTTGCCGCCATTGCGTCGGCGTTTGCTTTTACGGAATATGCGCCGACTTGCACTTTGTAAAGCCCGCCGACGGTTACAATGTATGTATCAAAGCCCGCCGCCTTCAGCTTTGCCGCCAACGCGTCGGCGTTGCCTTTGTTTTTGAAAGCTCCTGTCTGTACGCGGTATAATGTCTTCCCGTCGTTTGTGCCGCTCCCGGAAGAAACGCCACCCGAAGAATGACCGGCGTCAAGCTTTGCTTTTACTGCCGCGCGGAACATCGACATTGTATAGCCGAAGTTGTCCCACCAATTATTCGGGTCGCCGTGGTTGCTTCCGTAGCCTTTTGCGTGTGCTTCCTTGTGGCTTACGATGTTTTCTACGGGAATATTGAATTTTTTGCAAAGATATACGCAATAGTCGATTGCGGTATCTCGGACAGCTTCAAAGTAAGCCTTATTCTTGCAATTATCTTCGCACATCTCGAATTGAATATATGCGGGGTTGTAATTGTAAGAACCTTTTGAACCGCTCCCAACGCCCCAACAACAAAAGTTGTAAGGCAAGATATTCGCAACCTTAACAACATTGTTGATGGCATAACCGATAAAGGAATGCACACACACGGAACGACCCATAGCCGACGCGGGTCTATTCCAATGATTACCGTATGCGTTCTTGCCTACCTCTGTGGGCGCGTCAACATACCTTTTCAAATTTGGATTGTTCGCGCCTGTGCTGTGAACAACAATACCCTTCGGAGTACACTTGCGGGCGGCTTTATAGCAATCGTTTTTCGTTGCATACGCTGTAATGATTTCCATTGTTTGTTCCTCCTCAAAGATTTGAATTTATATCGCCGAAGTTTTCTTCCCTCGGTTTGATACCGTTACTTTTCATAAGCTTTATTTTGTTTTCCGCTTTTGCCTTGCTGTAATAGAAGCCCGTCGCCGTCGCCATTTCTGCCGCCGCTGCGGGTATGATATAAGCAAGCGGCGACAAATCGCCCGTAACATACATCATATAAAGCGCAAATGCGATTAAAATGATATTAACGACCGCAACGCCGATAAATATTTTCTTTGAAAATTCCTTCGGTTTTTTGCGCCTATTCATAATCGCCGCGCCTCCCCTCGATAGTGTCAATTCTTTTGTGTGCTTGTTTTGCAGAAGCTTCAACCGCTGTCAATCTCGAAATTACTTCGATGTGCTGCTGCTCCTGTTTTTCCTGTTTGCGTTTTATGTCGTCCACGCCGCTTTTGATATATCCTAATTCGGTAAGCACGACGCCGTCTTTCTTTCCGTCCTGTGCGTCGTCTGAACGCTTGTTGCGGAAGAAGATTACAAGCCCGAATATAATACCGCACACACCGGCGGCAGCGCTGATAATTGTTGCAAGTTCCACTTTTTACACCCCTTCCGAAGCAAGATTTGAATAACCTTCTTCGGAAAGGATAGCGGCGACTGCTTCTTTTAGCCGCTCCGGCACTTTTTTAAATGTGGTCTTTCCGTCGATAATTCGCATTGCATAGAATTTAGCCATTATTCAACACCTCCAAGAACGATAGCGATTGTTTCTTCAAGAGCCGCCCCGATAGTGTCGTTTTCCTCACGCAAGCGCGCGTTTTCTTTGGCAAGCTCGGCGACCTTTTCTTCAAGCGTCGGTTTGCGTACCGCTGCGGCG
>CACXFE010000063.1 GCA_902766855.1 Oscillospiraceae bacterium
ATATAATACAAATTTTAAAACAAATATAAAGAGGTGGGAATATGCGGCGGCTGCAACAAGGGCTCGGGTTCGTTCTGTTTCTCTGCCTGCTTTTCTCCGCGGTGCTTACACCGGGTACGGTTTCGGCCGAGGGCGGCGCGGTGCTTTCGTATGAAGAATATGCGGTGAAGAACGCGGCGGCGCCCGGCACGGGAACGATCGAGATCCCGGCGGTTTCCTATATTGCGGCGGAAGGCGCGGTAGAGCGGGGCGGCGATTCGGTGCAGACCGGGGACGACAGCACCCTTACCTGGCGGTTTACTTCCCCGGGCGACGGGCTTTATGAACTGGAAATCGACTATATTCCCACGGTGTCCAAAGGCGGCAGCATTGAACGGACGGTGTTGATCGACGGGGCGCTCCCCTTTTCGGAAGCGGCGTTTATCGAGTTGACGAGGGTGTATGAAGACGGGGAGATCACCCAAAACAGCAAGGGGCATGATGTGACGCCCGAGCAGATCGAAAAACCCCGGAAAATGACCTATTCCCTGATTGATCCGAACGGGTTTGTTCCCGGCAAAACCGCCATTCGCCTGGCGGCGGGGGAACACACCGTGACGCTGGTGGCCAATAAAGAAAAAGCGGAACTGTTTGCCCTGCGGTTTGTGCCCGCCGCGCCCGCGCCCGCTTACCGCGACTATTTAAAGCAGTGGGGCGGCAAAGCGGAAACCGGCGGGGAAGCGGTTTGGACAGAGGCCGAACAGATGAAAGAAAAATCCTCTTTCACCCTGTACCCGGTTTCAGATAAAAGTTCGGCGGATACCACCCCGCAAGACCCGGTGAAAACCCGGCTGAATGTGATCAGCGGCACGAAATGGAGCAAGGCCGGGCAATGGATCAGTTGGACGATCAAGG
Organism: Oscillospiraceae bacterium; assembly: GCA_902766855.1. Classification (GTDB taxonomy): domain Bacteria; phylum Bacillota; class Clostridia; order Oscillospirales; family Acutalibacteraceae; genus UBA737. Next base: position 895 of record CACXFE010000063.1, read on the forward strand.
CCGAGCGCGACGGATGGTATCAGATCGCGCCCCGGTACCGGCAGGATGCGTATTTCGGCGGATTTGTTTCCCGCCGGGTGCTGATTGACGGGGAAGTGCCTTTTGCGGAGGCGGAAAACATCCGCTTCGATTATACCGACGGATGGGCGGTCGCCCCTTTGGCAAACGCGGGCGAACCGTACCTTTTCTACCTGACCGCCGGGGAACACACCCTGACCATGCAAGTGGTGATCGGGGAAATGGCCCCCGTATTAAAAGGGGTAAAAGCGGCACTGACGGCGCTGAATGCCGATTATCGCCGTATTTTGATGATCACCGGCCCCGCGCCGGATATTTACCGGGATTACGGATATGAAACGCTGATCCCCGATGTGCTGGAAGATATGGCGGCGCAGGCGAAAACCCTGCAAGCCGCGATCGACCGCCTGAACGAAACCACCCGCGTCAAGGGGGATTTCACCAATTCGATCGGCAAACTCATTATTATATTAAAGCAGATCGAAAAAGAGCCGGAGATGATCTCCGAATTATTTGCAACTTATAAAGATAACCTTTCCTCGCTCGGCACCTGGCTGCAAAGCGTGACGGCGCAGCCGCTTTCTCTGGATCGGATTTGTCTGATCCCGGCAGGAAGCGACATCCCGGCGGGGGGCGATTCCTTTTTCAAAAATCTTTGGTTCAAGATCCGCAAGTTTCTTTTGAGTTTCGGGGAGGATTATCAATCCTTCGCCAGTGAAATCACCGAGCAAGACCGAAAGAGCGGCAATGTGGTGACGGTGTGGATGACCTCGGGCAGAGAGCAAAGCCAGATCCTGCAAAAACTGACCGAGCAGCATTTCACCCCGCAAACCGGCGTGAAGATCAACACCCAGTTGGTCGCCGCCACGGCGCTGCTGCCCGCGGCGTTAGCGGGAACGGGGCCCGATGTGGCGATGAATGTGCCCGCCTCCACCCCCATTGATTTTGCGATCCGGGGCGCGGCGGTGGATCTGAAACAGTTTGCCGGCTATGAGGCGGCGGCCGCCAGATTCCACAGCGCGGCGCTCACCCCCTTCGTCTTTTCCGACAAGGTGTACGCCCTGCCCGAAACCATGACCTTTTTAATGACCTTCGTCCGCACCGATATTTTTGAAGAACTGGGGCTTTCGATCCCGACCACCTGGGAGGAATTTTACGAAGTGGTATGGGAATTACAGCAACAGAAACTGGATGTCGGGTTCCCGATCAACGCCAAAACCTCGGTGGTATCCGGCCTGAACCTTTACGGGGTGGAACTGTTTCTTTTCCAGCGGGGCGGCTCGGTCTATAACCGGGAACTCACCGCTTCCGCTATGGCGGAAGACCTGAATGTGGAATGTTTTGAAAAAATGGCGGAACTGTTTACGCTGTATAAATTCCCGGTGGATTATGATTTTGCCAACCGTTTCCGCAGTGGGGAGATGCCGCTGGGGATCCAGGAATACACGATGTATAATCAGTTGACGATTTTCGCTTCGGAAATCAAGGGGGCGTGGGTCATGGCGCCGGTGCCCGGCACGGTGCGGGAAGACGGCACGGTCGATCACACTTCTCCCGCGGCGTCCAGCGGGGTGATGATGCTGGAAGGCGCGAAGGATAAGGAAAAAGCGTGGCAGTTCATCGACTGGGTCACCACCGCCGAAACGCAAAGCCGCTACGCCACCGAGGTGGAAAGCGTGCTGGGTGTGGCGGCAAAACACGCTACCGCCAATGCGGAATCTTTGGGGAGCATGTCCTGGTCGCAAGCGGAATACCGGGCGCTGACAGAGCAGTTGGCGCACTTGCAGGGCACGCCGCAGATCCCGGGCGGATACTACACGGTGCGCGGCATTGATTTTGCTTTTGCCGATGTATACGCCAACGGCAAAAACCCCGCCGCGGCACTGACCAACCAAGTGGTGATGATCAATGAGGAAATCACGCGCAAGCGGAAAGAATTCGGGTTGGCCCGATAGAAAGGGGAAGAGCGGATGAAATCGCATGAAAATACCGCCCGCGGAATGCGGCAGGACGGCATCGCCTGGGTTTTTGTTTTGCCCTATTTGCTCACCTTTTCTCTTTTCACGATCCTGCCGGTCATCATTTCCATCTTTTTCAGTTTTACCGATTTCAATATGTTGCAGTTGCCGCATTTTATCGGGATGCAGAACTATATCCGCCTGTTTTTACAGGATGATATTTTTATCAAATCGGTGGGCAACACCTTTGTGCTGGCGCTGATCACCGGGCCGCTCGGGTATCTTCTTTGCCTGCTGTTTGCCTGGATGATCAACGAACTGCGGCCGTTGGCGCGCGCGTTTGTGACCTTCGTGTTTTACGCGCCGTCGATTTCGGGCAGTATGTATCTGGTATGGCGCGCTTTTTTCAGCGGCGACGCCTACGGTTATCTGAACGGGTTTTTAATGAGCAGCGGGATCATCGCCAGCCCGATCATCTGGCTGCGGGATGAAAAATATATCCTCACGATCGTGGCGATCGTGGCGTTATGGAGCAGCCTCGGCACCAGTTTCCTTACCTTTATCGCCGGGTTTCAGGGCGTGGATAAAAGTTATTACGAGGCCGGCGCGGTGGACGGCGTAACCAACCGCTGGCAGGAATTGTGGTTTATCACCCTGCCGCTGATGCGCCCGCAAATGTTGCTCAGTGCGGTACTCAGCATCACCTCGTCTTTCGGGGTGGGCGCGGTTGTGACGCAGTTGGCGGGCTTCCCTTCCACCAACTATGCCGCCCATACCATGATCAATCATTTACAGGATTACGGCAACACGAAGTATGAACTGGGATATGCGTCCGCGATTGCGACGGTGTTGTTCATCATCATGGTGTTAAGCAACTTTGTGATCCGGAAGATCATTGCAAAGGTGGGAACATAAGATGGCAAAATTCAGAATTGCAAAACGCCGGTTGAACCGTTCCGCCGGCGGGGATTTCGGGATCGGGCTGTTTTTGTTCCTTTTCGGCGTGGGCATGGCGCTGCCGATGGTTTACGCGATCACCACATCGCTGAAACCGGCGGACGAACTGTGGGTATATCCTCCGCGCTTTTTTGTGGAAAACCCCACCCTCAAAAACTTTAAGGATCTGTTCACGATCCTCGATACTTCCACCGTCCCCTTTTCGCGGTATCTTTTCAATACGGTTTTTGTTTCGGTGGTGGGAACCGGCGGGCATGTTTTGCTTTCCTCCATGTGCGCGTATGCGATCTGTAAATTTCGTTTCCGCGGCAAAAACCTGATTTTCCGGCTGGTGGTGCTGTCGCTGATGTTCAACACCGCCGTTACGGCGATCCCCAATTTCATCGTGATGTCACGCTTACATATGATCGACACGCTGTGGTCGCTGGTGATCCCGGCGTTCGGTTCGTCTTTGGGGCTATATCTGATGAAGCAGTTTATCGAGCAGATGATCCCCGATGCGATCCTGGAAGCGGCACGGATCGACGGCGCGAACGAATTCCGTATCTTTTTCGGGATCGTGATGCCCTCCGTTCGCCCCGCGTGGCTGACGCTGATCATTTTCTCTTTCCAGGGGCTTTGGAATTTAAGCGACACCAATTATATTTACCGGGAAGATTTGAAACCGCTGAATTACGCCCTGCATCAGATCCTTTCGGGCGGGGTAACGCGCGTGGGCGCGTCCGGCGCGGCAACGGTGCTGATGATGACCGTGCCGATCGTTTTGTTCCTGTTTACGCAGTCGCAGATCGTGGAAACGCTGGCGACCTCCGGCATGAAGGATTGACAGGGGGACAGACGAATGAGAATGTTACGAAAAGCGGCGGTTGCCGCGGCATGGATCCTGCTTTTGGCGTTCCCCGTTTCGGCACAGAACAGCGTGCCTTACGAAACTTATACATACCGGTATGAAGGAAACACGGTAGAATCCCCCCATGCGTTCGTCCCGGAAGACACGGTGACGGGGGCGGCGCTCGGCGTGGGCGAACTTTCTTCGCCGGAAGACCTTTGCACCGATGCGCAGGGCAACCTGTATATTGCGGATACCGGCAACGGGCGCGTGCTGGCGCTTTCGGCCGATCGCACCGCCGTGCGCACGATCCGCACCTTTGCATACGAAGGGAAGGAGTATTCCCTCACCAAGCCGACCGGCGTGTTTGTAACCGGGGAAGGCGATCTGTATGTAGCGGATTCCACCGGCATCAACATTTACATTTTCGGCAAAGATCTGACTTGCAAAGGGTTGATCGCAAAACCGGAATCGGGGCTTTTGCCGCAGGATTTCTCCTATATTCCCACCAAAATCGCGGTGGATAAGGCGGGCAGAGCCTATATCATTTCGGCAGGAAACACCTACGGGGTGGTGGCGCTGGATAACCGGGGAGAGTTTTCCACCTTTATCGGGGCGCAGAAAGTCACCGTTTCGGTGGTGGATAAAATGTGGCGCAAATTCATGACCAAAGAGCAGAAAAAACGAACCCTTCATTATGTTCCGACCAATTATAACAACATCAATATCGACGAAAAAGGGTTTCTGTATGTCACCTCCACCTATTCCAATATCAGCGCGGTGATCAATACCATTCGTTCCCGCAGCACCGATAACCGCTACGCCATGATCAAGAAACTCAATTCCAGCGGTGAGGATGTACTGGTGCGGAGCGGCGCGTTTCCCCCGGCGGGCGATGTGGAAATCGCCGTGGGCTCGAGCGGAAACGAAACCAACACCGATATTTATTACGGCCCTTCCGGCATTGTGGACGCGGCGCTCGGCGAGGACGGAGTATACAGTTTAGCGGACGGAAAGCGCGGCAAAATCTTTACTTATGACAGCAGCGGCAACCTGCTTTACGCTTTCGGCGGCACGGGGAATCAGCCGGGGCTTTTCCGCAAATTAACGGCGATCGATTACGGAAAGGACGGACGCCTTGCCGCGTTGGACAGCGGCGCGGGCGCAATCACCTTCTTCCGCCCGACCGAGTACGGGAAACTGGTGCAGAAGGCCATTCACCTTACCGCCAATCGAAAATACGAGGAATCGGTGCCGGTTTACCGGGAGATCTTGCTTGAAAACGCCAATTTCGATCTTGCCAATATCGGCATCGGCACGGCGATGATGCGGGAAGGCAAGTATGAAGAAGCCATGCGGTATTTTAAATTGGCCAACGATGTGAGCGATTATTCCGAAAGTTACGCGGAATACCGCCGGGAGAAACTGGGCAATTTCATTTTGCTGATCCCGCTGGCGGCGGTGGCGCTGTGCGCGGTGATCGCGTGGTTTTTCAAATTTGTGAAAGCCTATAACGCCAAAACGCCTCATCGGGCGGAACGGCGCACCTTCGCGCAAGAGTTTTTGTATGTGTTTCATGTGATTTTCCGCCCCTTTAACGGGTTTTGGGAATTGAAGCGGTCGCGCCGCGGCAGTGTGCGGGCGGCAACCGTGATTTTAGCGCTGGCGGCCGGCTCGATCCTGTTCCGCAGCGTGGGAATGGGCTATATCTACACAGGCCGAACGGTGACCGACGCCAATCTGCCGGTATCCCTTTTGGTGATTCTGGCGATCGTGGCGATCTGGTGCGTCGCCAACTGGTGCCTGACCAGCCTGATGTACGGCGAGGGCAACCTGAAAGATATTTATATCGCATCTTGTTACGCCCTGATGCCGATTGTGTTCTTCACCGTTCCCGCAACGATTTTAAGCAACTTTGTCACCGCGAACGAAGTGATGTTTGTCAACTTTTTCTTCATGATCGGGTATCTGTGGGCCGGGTTCCTGCTTTTCTGCGCGGTGCTTTCCACCCACGATTACGGGCTTGGCAAAAATGTGATCGCCGTTTCCTTAACGGCCGTCGGCATGATCGTGATCGTCTTTTTGGCGCTGTTGTTTGTCAATTTGATCGGGCAGATGATCGCCATGGCCACCAATATTTATCGTGAGATCACATTCCGATTATAACGCGAGGGGAGTGCTTGTATGAAAAGAGTCAGAATAGCGGCGCTTTTGTTGGCAATGGCTTTGCTTGCCGGCTGCGGCGCGGGCACACCCGCCAAAACGCCGGAAAAGGAATCCGCCGCCCCCAAAGAACAGGCGCAAGCGCCCGCTTCTTTCGCGCAGACCATCCCGACATACGCATCCGCCGAGGAGCGACTTTCGCGGATGACGGAGGCGGCAAGCGACGGATCGGTTTCCCTCCTTTTTGACGAAACGACCGGCGATATTGCGCTGAAAACGCCCGAACTGATTTATTTTTCCACCCCGACCGGCGTTGCGGGCGACACCCGCGCCACCGAAGCGCAGAAAAACACCATGGCGTCGCAAATCCGGCTGGTTTATATGGACGGGCAGAAAAATACGGCGGAACTGGCCAGTTTCCCCGAGTGCATCGCCAAAGGGCAGTACACCGTGGCGAAAATAAAGAACGGGGTACAGGTGAATATGGTGATCGGCCGGGCGGAACAGCGTACCTTGGTGCCCGCGGTGCTTCCGGCTGAAAGTTTTGAGCGGGTGATCGGGCAGTTGGAAAAACGCCCCGCTTCCCGCATGAAAGCCTTTTATAAATTGTATGATCCCGAAACCACGGCGGAAAACCAGTTGGAGATCATCCGCTCGAAATACCCGGTGGTGGATGACATGGCGATCTATGTGCTGAAAGAGATCACCGAGAAAGAGCGTGCGGAGATCGAGGGGCATTTCAAAACCGCCGGATATACCTTCGAGGAGATGGAAAAGGATCTGGAACAGGTAAAAGCGGACGAGACCGAAACGGTCAAGCCGCGGTTTGAACTGTCCGTTTGCTATACCTTGGAAGGCGGCGCGCTGCGGGTTCGGATCCCGAGCGACCGCATCGCGTATGACGAAAGCCATTTTTCTCTGCTTGAAATCGGCGCGTTGGAATATATGGCGGCCGCGAAAACGGGCGAAGAAGGCTATCTTTTCCTGCCGGACGGATGCGGCGCGATCATGCGCTTCAATCAGGGGGAGAAGGCCGGCAGTGAATTGCGCCTGCCGGTGTATGGATACGACAGGGCGCTCACCTATCTTGCCGGGTATGACCGGCTGATGACCGCCGCGCTCCCGGTGTTCGGCATTTCTTCGCCGGCGGGATCCCTGTTGGCGGTGATCGGGGAAGGGGCGGCCATGGCGGATATTACGGCTTCCGCGGGCGGCTCGGCAGGCTCTTACGCACACGCGGGAACGGCCTTTACCTACCGGGATACCGATACCTTTGATTTTAAAGATGTCAACACGCAATATGCGTGGTCGCTGGTGGATCCGAACGCGTTTTCGGGCACCTACGAGATCGCGTATTACCCGCTGGCGGCGGGGGCGGGCATTCCGGAAATGGCCGCCGCTTACCGCGAAACCGTTTCTTTTGCAAAGCAGAAAACCGCTGCCGGCCTGCCTTTGGTGCTGGGATTGTACGGCAGTGTGAAACATCAGGATCAGATCCTGTTCATGCCGGTCAACCGGCAGGTGCCGCTGACGACCTTTGAGGACGCCGCCGTGATCGCGGAGGAACTCACCGGGGAAGGGGTGCAAAATCTTTCCCTGCGGCTGATCGGCTGGGCGAAAGGCGGGCTGGATACCGGCGCGTTTTCCTCCTTTTCGCCGGCGGGCGCGGCGGGCGGAAAGAAGGGGCTTCAAAACCTGTCCGCCAAAATGAAGGAGCAGGGCGTGGCGCTCTACCCGGACGCGGATTTCGCCTATGTTCGCCGCAACACTTTGTTTGACGGGTTTTACGCCGTGGGCGATACGGCGCGAATGCTGGATAAAACCTATGCCGGGTATAATCACACCCGGGCAAGTTCCGGGTTGATGGACGCCAAGGCGTTTCGCTATGCGTTAAAACCGAAAGCGGCGCTGGCGCTTTACCGTCAATTTATGCCGGGATTCCGAAAAAGCGGGATCGAGGGGCTTTCGCTCGGATCCCTCGGGGGCCACCTGAACAGCGATAAATCCGCCAAGGACGGGGCTGACCGGGAAAGCGCCCGCAAAATCACCGAACAAATTTTGCAAGACGCCGCCGAACATGCTTCCGTGATGACCGAGGGCGCCAACGCCTATGTGTTCCCCTTCGCGGAAATCATAACGGCTGTGCCCTCCGCCGCGAGCGGCTACCCGGATGCCGACGAATCGGTGCCGTTTTTACAAATGGTACTGCACGGCAAAACGGCGTACACCACCCCGGCGATCAACACC
>CACXFE010000064.1 GCA_902766855.1 Oscillospiraceae bacterium
GCATCCGCACCCATGCCTTCTAACATTGCCGTCATCGTAAGCGGATCGGCGCCGGTCATTAACCGACCGTTTTCTCCGTAAGCATTGGAAACAAACACCGGCAGATCACTGTTTTCTTTGGCGGCAAGCAAGGCGGCCTTGGTTTCATAACAATCGTTCATGGTTTCGATCATGATCAGATCGGCGCCCGCCTTCGCCCCGAGGCGCACCGTTTCGGCAAAAATCGAAACCGCCTCTTCAAAATCAAGATCCCCGAGCGGCTTTAAAAGGCGACCGGTCGGCCCGATATCAAGCGCTACCCATTTAGGGTGATCCCCTTCGCTTTGCCGGGCGGCATCCTTGGCGATCCGCACCGCCTCCGTTACGATTTTTTGCAATTCCTCCGCCGGGAATTTCAAGCGATTGGCGCCGAATGTATTGGTGTTCACCACATGGCTGCCAGCGTTAAAATACGCCGCATGGATCGCGCCGACCGCCTGCGGATTGGTAAGATTCCAGCGTTCGGGGGAGTCCCCCGCCGCAAGCCCCTGCTCTTGCAAAAGCGTGCCCATGCCGCCGTCTAACACCACAATATGATTTTGTAAAAAATCCGTTATTTTCATGTTTCAATCCTCTGTTCGATATGCACAATCGGGAAACCCGCATTTTAAACAAGTGTCGCCGCGGAAAGCCGCCGCTTTTCCCGGGGCGATCCCCGCCAACGCGGTCACCGATTTAGAAGGGCTCATCATCAGGCTGTCATTTAAAGTAAGCCCGATTTTACGCGGGCAATCAAGCATAGCAAAAATCGTTTTTTGCAAAGAGAGAGAAAGATCCCCGTATCCCGGGCTGATCCTTGGCAGCAGGCGCTTATTTTCCGTTTGCATCGCCTTGTTGTAATTCGCGGCGAACGCATCGCACAGGGCTTCGATCCGCTCTGCCCCGATTGCTTGATAAAACAAGGCTTTACTGGGGGCGACGGCGCCGCTTTGCGCGATCAGCCGATCCGGCGCGACCCCGACCGTGGCGGCAAACAACAGGAATTCTTCACAGCCGGTAAGCGCGGCGGAAAGCGTTTTGGAAACCACGGCTTGCCCGCCGAACACGATTTCTTTTCCCTGCCGAAGCACCGGCAACCGCAAAAAACAAACCTGATACCGCAGATCCGGCAAAAGCGCGGCAAGGCATTCTTCCATCAAAGCCTCTGCCTGCGGGTTGCCGGCCCTGGCGGAAGCATAGCGCAAAATCTCTTTTTTCCGCACAGGCGGGGCGGCAAGCCTTTCCACCCCGATCATTTGCCCAGAATAGCGGAAAGATTGCGCTGGATCCCGGCGGCAACTTCCGGTTTGTTCATGGAATACACATGGACATTGGTGATTCCGTTGGCATACAGATCAATGATCTGATCGGTCGCATAAGCGATGCCGGCCTGCATCATGGCACGATCATCCGCACCGAAGCGATCCACCAATGCTTTAAAACGCTGCGGAACAAACGACCCGGACAGATGGATCGCCCGCGCCAACTGGCGGGCATTGGTGATCGGCATAATGCCCGGAATGATCGGCACGGTGATTCCCGCTTCACGAATCTTATAAAGGAAATTATAAAAAAGATTATTATCAAAAAACATCTGTGTGGTCAAAAAATCGCAGCCCGCGTCGGTCTTTTCTTTCAAATACCGGATATCTTCCCGCTGATCGGTGCTTTCTACATGGATCTCGGGGTAGCAGGCACCGCCGATGCAAAAATCCGCGCCGCTTTCTTTTAATTCCCGGATCAAGTCGATCGCGTGATGATACGCCCAACCGCTTCGGTCAGTGCCCGCCAGTTCCGGCGGAATATCCCCGCGGAGCGCCATAATATTCTCGATCCCCGCCGCTTTGATCGCGGCAATTTTTTCAGCCACCGTTTCTTTGGTGGAAGAAACGCAGGTCAAATGCGCCAGAGTAGGCACGGTATACCGCTCTTTGATTTCTTCCGCAATGCGCAGAGTGTATTCGCTGGTTCCGCCGCCCGCCCCGTAGGTCACACTCATAAAAGCCGGCTTTAACCGGGCGATCTCTTCCACGGCGGCCTTCACGCTTTCAAACGCCGCGTCCGCTTTCGGCGGAAAAACCTCAAACGAGAGGGAGCAAATGTTTTGATACAAAATTTCCGTCAGTTTCATTGCCTGCCCCTGCCTTTCATCTTTTTTCAATTATAGCATTATCAAAGCGCAGAAATCAACCCCCAAAAACGCAAAATCCCGCCTTCTGTAAGGCGGGATCGGCAAAACAAATCCTCTATGCCAGCGTGCCGGTGATTTCCAGTGTGGCATTTCCGGGTGTGACGACCCATTCCCCGGCATCGTTTTGGGTATATGAGGCTTCGGGAACGGTGATCTGCCCGGCTACGGTGGCGAACTCACCTGTTGCGGGATCCATGGTATAATTGGCGGGCGAAGCCCATGCCGCACCGTTGAAGGTAACCGAGGTGATGGTGATGACCGGATCAAACACATCAGTCAAAACCACCTGATCGGCGACCGTTGCAGGTGCGTTGCCGGCGTTTTGAATCGTGAAAGTATAGGTCAACGGTTCCCCGCCGACAACGGTGGCGGGCGTCAGCGCCTTAGTGATGGTCAATTCCGCGGTATTCGAAACCGGGAGCACGGCCGAAGCAGAAAGCGCCTCCATAATGCCGCCGCCTTCCGCCTGTGCCGTGTTGGTAATCGCAGAACCGGCCGTTGGCGGGGCAAACGCATCGGCGCGTGCCTCATACACGATGGCGGCGTTGCCATTGGCCGGCACGGTGATGCCGCTGAACACCAGCGGCGGTCCGGCGGTAACCGCAGGGGCGGGCTGAACCGCACCGTCCACAAAATAGGTTGCCGAACCATCCACATACTGCAAGGGATACAGCGTTTCTTCCTGCCATGCGTAGGCACCGAGATCGTCCGTTACGGTAATTCCGGTCGCGGCCATGTCGCTCGCGTTGATCAGACTGATCACATAAGTGATCCTATCCCCTTGCGCATAATCCGCCGGGATCGCGGCTTTCGAAAGCGTGAGCATTTCGGTCATTTCGCCCGTTACGGTATTAGAACGAACGGTATTTCCGTTATATTGCAGAGTAGCCATATTTGTAAAAACTGCCATTTTCAAACATCTCCTTTTTTTCTTGAAAAGCAGGGCGATCGCCGCCCTATTACAGTATATGACTTCTTTTCCCTCGGTGTGAACAACAAAAAAGGACTTGCTTTTTCTGTTTTAGTGTAAAAAACTGCCGCAAGTGGATTTCCACCTGCGACAGCCCTTTTCGGAACATTTTAAAAAACAAATCAATGAAAAATCGTTTGTACGCCGTCCACAAACTCACCAACGGCTTTCACCAATTTGGTAGAGCCTTTTGCAACATTTTTATGGTCTTGCAGAACGACCTTGCCGAGCGCCACCGCCGCCGCTCCCGCGAGCATACCGGCGCCCAGCCCCTTCACAAACGACATGGATGTGTTTTGCATGATACTTTCCCTCCTTTTTAGGTATCTTTCCCTAAAAGCGGAAAAATATGTGCGGTCACACCACGATCAACCGCTTCTCACTGGCCGTCAGATTGCGGCACCCGTTTTCCGTGATCAAAACCATATCCTCGATCCGGACGCCGAATCGGTCTTCCAAATAAATACCGGGTTCCACTGTCATGATCGTGCCGGCTTCCAGCACCTCGTTGCACGAAGGACTGCATGAAGGCATTTCATGAATTTCCAGCCCCACGCTATGCCCCAAACCGTGGCCGAAACTGTCACCGAAACCGGCGGCCGTGATCAGATCCCGCGCAACGGCGTCCACCTCTTTGCCGGTTCTGCCCGCCCGCAGGAAGGAGATCGCCTTCAACTGCGCATCCAGCACGGTTTGATAAACCTGTTTTTGTTCCTCGCTGACGCTTCCTACCGCCACGGTTCTGGTCATATCCGAGTGATACCCGCCGACCACCGCGCCGAAATCCATCGTAACAAAATCGCCCCGTTCCACCGCCTTGTCAGACGGCACGCCATGCGGCAAAGAGGAGTTTTTACCCGAAACCACAATAAAATCGAACGAAACCCCTTCGCTGCCGTTTTTGCGGATAAAGAACTCCATATCCAGCATGATTTCTTTTTCGGTTCTGCCCGGGCGGATACGGTCTATAATATACGAAAATGTATCGTCGGTCAACTTTTGGGCGGCCTCGATCAGCCGCACTTCTTCCGCGCTTTTATGCCGGCGCTGTGCCAGAATTTGTTTCTGCATCTTTTCATCTTCCGAGAAGGTGAAATCCGGCAAGGATTTCTTGAACTGTTCAAACCGATTGATCGCGGTGGTTTCGGTTTCCAGATAGACCGTGCGGATATTTTCTTCCCGTAAAAACTGCCCGATCTGCTCGGTAGATTTTTTCATCAGCACCACTTCAAGGCCGTTCACGGTTTTTTTAGCTTTTTCATAATAGCGGAAATCAATCAAAAACCGCGCCTTGCTCCGGCTGATCAAGACAGCCCCCGCCGAAGAAGAAAAGCCGGTAAAATACAGGCGATTCGGATACGATTCGATCAGAACCGCTTCGCCTTCTTCCAAATGTGCTTGTAATCGTTCAATTCTTTCTTTGATCAAGTTTTGTCCCTTCCTTTAACACCAATACCGCCGTTTCGGATAACATCCATACCGCCGGCAGATTGATGCACAGCATCCCGCCGGTTGAAACCGCCGCCAATCGCCACGCCGTATCGGCAGGAAAAACCGCCCCCGCCACACAGCAAAGCGAATACACCGCCGCAAACAGCCCTTCCTTGCCCGCCACAGGCAGAAACGAAAGGCAGATCCGGCCGTAAAACCCCCAACCGATCACACTGGTGATCGAAAACAGGCACATCATCCCGGCAAGCAGGATCCCCGAAACCGCGCCGTAACTTTGAAACAATGCCGCTCTTACCAATTCCGTAGAGGCTTGTGTTCCGTATTCTATTGTAACGCCGGCGGTCAGAATTGTCAATGCCGTAAGGGTGCAAATCACGATCGTATCCATAAAAACTTCAAAAATGCCGTACAAGGTCTGCGCACTGTCTTCGCTTTCCGCCGCGGCGTGCGCCATCGCGGCAGTGCCAAGCCCCGCCTCATTGGAAAACACCCCTCTTGAAGCCCCTGCCGCCACGGTGGACACCAGCGAGCCGACGGCGCCGCCCGTCACCGCGCGGGGAGCAAACGCCCCGCTTACAATGGCGGAAAATGCGCCTGGCAGCGCGCTTCGATGCACAAAAACCGCAACCGCGCAAAAAATCAGATATAGCGCCGCCATGATCGGCACAAGCGTTTCATTGATCGCCCCGATCCGCTTTTTCCCGCCTCGCATCGCCACAAAACAAAACCCGGCAAAAAAAGCCCCTAAAATCCACCGTACCGCCCCGCTTCCGCATAGCGCGGCAACGGCGTTGGTTTGCGTGATCGCGCCGCTGCAAAAACAGGCGATCAGCGCCATTATGCAAAACAGGAAGGCAAGCGGCGAGAATCGCTTTCCAAGCCCGTTCCGGATGATATACATCGGGCCGCCCGTGCATCCCTCTTTTCCCCGCTCCCGGAACCGTATCCCCAATGCGATTTCGGCGGATTTCACGCACATGCCGAAGAAAGCGGACACCCACATCCAGAAAACAGCGCCCGCGCCCCCCAAAGACACTGCGCTCGCCACCCCGGCGATATTGCCCGTTCCCACCGTGGCGGAAAGCGCCGTACAAGCCGAGCGAAACGGGCTGAATGTGTCTTTTTTCCTTTCAAACATGCCATGAAACGCATAGCGAATCGCTTTCGGCAAACAGCGGAGTTGATAAAAGCCGGTGCGCACCGTCAGCCATACTCCCCCGCACAACAACAAGGAAAAAGGTAAAATCCCTCCGATCACGCGCTCTGCCAACCCAAATAGTTCTTTCATATATTCTCACCATTTTAATATATGAAAAACTTTTACAAGATAACTGTTGTTTATTTGAAAAAAATAATGTATAATATAAGAAATTATGTTTTGGAGTGTGCTTTTTGAAAAAGGTCGCTTATTTGGATAACAGTGCCACCACCATGCCGTGTGAAGAAGCCGTGCGGGAAATCAACCGCGGGCTTACGGCGTTATGGGGCAACCCTTCTTCCCTTCATACCCTTGGAATGGAAGCGGAATTTGCCATGAACGATGCCCGCGAAACCGTAGCCAAGTTGATTGGTGCGCGCGCAGAGGAACTTGTTTTCACCGGCAGCGGAACAGAGGCCAACAACACCGCTTTGCTGTCCGTTCTCTCCGCGGCAAAGCGCGGCGGCCGGGTGATCACCACCGCGATCGAGCATCCCTCGGTCCTGGAAACGGTCAAGCGGTTGGAGCAAGCGGGGTTGACCGTGGTGCGCCTTTTGCCGGGGAAAGACGGGATCGTGCCTTTACAAGCCGTTGAAGCGGCCGTGACGCCCGATACGGTATTGGTCAGTATGATGCTGGTGAATAACGAAACCGGGGCTATTCAGCCGGTAGCCAAAGCCGCGGCGGCGGTGAAACGGGTTGCTCCCCATGCGCTTTTTCACTGTGACGCCGTGCAGGCGTTCGGCAAAATGCCGGTGCGCGTTCACTCGCTTCAAATCGATTTGCTTTCCGCCAGCGCCCATAAAATTCACGGGCCGAAAGGCATCGGGCTTTTATATGTGCGGAAAGGGCTTGCCCTCCACC
>CACXFE010000065.1 GCA_902766855.1 Oscillospiraceae bacterium
AATCATGCCGAAAACACGCCGCTTTCGGCGGGTTCGGATTAGCGGGCTATGCTTACGATATTGTACCACGAACCGCTTGCTTTTTCAACTGCAAAATCGGTGTTTGCCGATACTGGTGATCACCGGGCGGGAGAAAATCCACTTGCTGGTGGCAGTGGAAGGATTATAATAATAGATCGCCCCGCCGCTCGGGTCAAGCCCGTTGATCGCGTCACGGGCGGCACTGTACGCACTGTCGGCCACAGATTGGTAGAACTGCCCGTCGTTCAGGCAGGAGAAAGCGCCTTTTTGATAAATCACCCCGGAAAGCGAATTCGGAAAAGAGGGGTGTTCGATGCGGTTCAGGATGACTGCCCCCACCGCGACCTGCCCCAAATACGGCTCGCCCCTTGCTTCCGCCGAAATGATACGGGCAAGCAGATTGTATTCGGTAGCGGTAAAACCGCCGTAGGAAGAACTGCTTGCGTTTTTGATGCCGAGCGCCTGCAAGGTTTTCGGCCCGGCAACGCCGTCGGGTGTTAGCCCGTTGTCCTTTTGAAACCGGATCACGGCGTTTTTGGTTTTGGTGCCGAAAATGCCGTCCACCCCGCCGACGCTGTATCCCTTATCGCTGAGCGCCTTTTGAATACTCCGCACCTCTTCAGAGCGGGAGCCCATTTTAGATAAACCGAAAACACAAATACTGAATGTGCTGATCAGCAGCGCAATCAATGCTAAAATCATAAGCCATCTTTTCAAATTCATCACCTTCAAACAAATGATTATTGTTATTTTGCCCCGCGATTTTGAAATTATTTCTTTTTTCGGCAAAAATATTTTTTCTTTTGCAATGGTTTTTGACAAAATAAACCGCGGACAGGCTTTATAATGAAAAGGTAATCTATACGGTGGTGATCATTGTGAAAGAACCGGTAAAAATTTCGATCAATCAAACCGATTTTAAACCGAAAGAACTGCTGTTGGCAGGCGGGCGGCATTTGCTGGCCGCCCTGATCGGGCTGATCTCTTCCAAAGCCGCGGTGGGTGGCAATTTGCTGCCCTTCGGCCTTTCCATGGCGGCGGGATGCGCACCCACTTATCTTCCTTCTGTGGCCATCGGCGCCTTTTTCGGCTACTTTCTCCCGGCAATTTCCGGCGGGGCTTTTTATCATATCGCGGCCTTGCTCGCGATCCTGACCATCCGCATCCTGATCGGCGGATACAAAAAAATCGCCGGAAATCCTTTTTTCCTATCGGGGATTTGCTTCCTCGCCGATTTTCTGACCGCCGCGGTTGCTTTCCGGGATACGCCCTCCGGCTTTGTGAAAGTGCTGACCGAAAGCCTCCTCTCCGCCGGAGGGGCCTTCCTGATCCGGCGGTGTTTTCGCCTTTTTAAAACCGTTTCCTCGGGCTTGACTTCCGAAGGGTTGATCGTGTTGTTTTGCAGCCTGTGCATCCCGATCATCGGCCTGAACACATGGAAGATCAACGGAATGTCTGTCGGGCATATTGCCGCGTTTTTTCTGCTTTTTGCCGCGGCAAAATACGGCGGCGCCGTATCCGGCACCATCAGCGGAACCGCATTGGCTTTTTCCATGTTGTTAAGCGGCGCCAATCAATACGCCGTGGTGGTGTTTGCTTTTTCGGGGCTGCTTTCGGGATTGCTTGCCCCCTTCGGCAAATATGCCCAAGTTCTCCTCCCCTTCTTCATCACGGTCGTGATCACCCTGCAAAGCGGCGACCCCGTTTTATTTGCCGTATTCACGGTAGAATTTCTGTTTGGCGCCGTCTTTTTCCTTGTCCTGCCGCGTCAGGCGGGCATCCGGATCAGTCGCCTATTTTCCAGTCGCCCGAAAACAGCAACGGCGGCCGGGCTTCAAAAAAGCCTTTCGATGCGGTTGGATATTGCTGCGGGCGCCATGCGCGATGTTTCCGAAACGGTGGAACAGGTTTCGGGCGAACTTTCCAAAATCAACACGCCCGATTTCACCGCCGTGATCAACCGGATCGAGCAAGACGCCTGCACCGGCTGTAAATTGCGGATGCATTGTTGGGAAAGCCGACGCAACGAAACGGTAGAAGCCCTTCTTGGCATCACCGGGGCGGTGAAACAAGGGGATCTGCCCGAAAACGGCGCGCCGCAGGAATTCAAAGGGCGTTGCCTGCGCCTGCCGAATGTGGCAGGTGCCACCCTGCGGCATTATTCCGATTATATTTCAAAAATCGCGGCGGAAAACCGGGTGGAAGAAGTGCGCTCGGTCGTTTCCGATCAGTTTGAAGGAGTTGCCGAAATGTTATCTTCCCTTTCGCGCGATTTGGAAAACGATCTGAAATTTGATACCTGCCTTGCCGAAAAAGCCGCTTTTGCCTTGACCGCCTTTCATATCCACACCGAGGAATACACCTGCCGGATCGACCGATACGGCCGCGCCACGATCGAACTGCGAATCAAAAAAGAGCCGGAATTGGTTCTCAATAAACTCACCATCATGAAAGCGGCCTCGATCGCGTGCGAACGCGATTTCAGCGCCCCGACCGTGACCTATGCGGGCGACAGCGTATTTCTGGTGCTGCATGAGCAGCCCGCTTTGCGGGTGGATGTGGGGATTGAGCAAAAATGCGCTTCGGAATCGGGAATGTGCGGCGATGCGTATAAAGTCTTTCTTGATCAGACAGGGCACTATCTTTTCATTTTAAGCGACGGCATGGGCACCGGCGGGCGTGCCGCGGTAGACGGCGCGATGGCGGCAGGGCTGATGAGCCGGCTTGTCAAAGCGGGCTTCGGGTTTGACAGCGCGCTGAAAATTCTGAATTCCTCCATGTTGTTTAAATCCACCGATGAATCCCTTGCCACTCTGGATATTGCCAGTATTGATCTTTTTAACGGAAAAACCGAACTGTACAAAGCCGGTGCCGCCCCTACTTTTATTCGCCGTTCCGGGCGCGCGGGGCGGGCGGAAAGTTCTTCCCTGCCGGCCGGGATCCTGCGGGATATTCGGTTTGATAAAGCCACTGTAAAATGCAAGCCCGGCGATATTGTGGTCTTGGTGTCCGACGGGGTTTTGGCAGACGGCAGCGATTGGTTAAGAGAGGAACTGGAACATTGGGAAAACGGCACTGCCCAACAATTAGCCGAAAAACTGTGCAAAGGCGCTTTGCGCCGCCGCAACGGGGAGCGCACCGACGACATCACCGTGATCACCGCCATCCTGAAAGCCGCCGTTTGA
>CACXFE010000066.1 GCA_902766855.1 Oscillospiraceae bacterium
AAGCGGCGAGTTTCAACCGGGCGGTGTGTTTTCTCCGCTGGGCGGTTGGTATGATATTGCCTTACCTCTTAACGAATACGGCGAAACCGATGCGATTCATCATGAATTGTGGCACGCGATCGAAGAACGGATCGGTAAAGAATATATAACGGTGTTTGATTCCGATGTGTGGGAAGCGTTCAACCCGCCTGGATTTACCTATTCAGAGGATTTTGATCATTATAGCGAGCATGACGAACTGTTTCCTTTTCTCTTGTCGGAGGCGGAAAAAGAGGCCTATTTTGTGAAGGATTATTCTACCGTGAACGGCAAGGAAGACCGGGCAACGCTGATTCAGATGATCTTTACCGGTCACCCGGGGCATACTTATTACGGCGAATCCACTCCGCTTGCCGCCATCAGGAAAAGCCCGCATTTAAAGGCGAAACTGGATTATTTGGCGGAGCAGGTGCAAAAAGTATTCGGTGCGGTGTACTGGGAAAACGCCGCTTCTTAAAAGAGGAAGTGAAGGATGATGACGGAAGAAAAAATCAAACGGATCAATTTCCTTGCCCGCAAGCAGAAAACAGAGGGTTTGACCGAACAGGAAAAGGCGGAGCAAGCCGGCTTGCGCAGAAAGTATATTGAAGCAATGAAACAAAGCCTGGTAACACAACTGGAAAATACCGTGATTGTTGAGCAGGACGGCACGCGCCGTCGCGTACATCGCAAAGAAGAGAACGGTTGAGTTGATTTTTTGATAAAAACAAGGGCTGTCGAGAAACCGAAAACAACAACTTTGCGCCGTTTTCGGCGCAATTTTTGTTTTTCCGGCGACAGGTGCGTCGGAAAAACTCCTTATGAGCGAAACCCGCTTATAAAAGCGGGTTTCAAGGGCACAGGGGTGGTATTGGCGGGGATAGAGTGCAGGCCGAAAATGGTTGATTTTCGAGCGAACGGCATCCCCGTCCAAGAGAGGGGCGATTTTATCGACACTCTCACAAGGACTGTCATCAGAGAGTTTTCTCCGAGGACAGCCCTGCTTTTTTATATTGGATTATGCTTCGATCATTTGCCGGAACTGTGCTTCGTCCAAGATCGGCACGCCTAACGCGATCGCTTTTTCTAATTTACTGCCGGCTTCTTCGCCTGCCAGCACATAGGTGGTTTTTTTGGAAACGGAAGAAGCGGTTTTCCCGCCAAAGGATTCAATCAAGGCGGAGGCTTCGCTTCTCGAATAGGTTGGCAAAGTGCCGGTCAGCACAAAAGTCATCCCGGCAAAGCGGGAGTCGGTCACCGTCTTTTGTGAACGCATATTGACGCCCTGTGCTTTTAAGCGTTCAATCATGGCGCGGCTTTCTTCCAATGCGAAAAACTCCGCCGCCGATTTTGCCAATACTTCACCGAATCCGTCGATCGCGGCAAAGTCTTCTTCTCCGGCAGCCAGGATCGCGTCAATATCACCGAACCGCTCCGCCAGTAGTTTGGCGGCTTTTGCGCCGATGTGCCGGATGCCGAAAGCAAACAACAAGCGGGAAAGATCATTTTGTTTAGAGGCTTCGATCGCGTTGCGCAGGTTTTCCACCGATTTCTCGCCTGCGCGCTCCAACCGGGCTACTTTTTCATAGTCCAGTGTGTAGAGATCGTCCAGATTGCGCACGAAACCGCCGCCGACCAGTTGCTCCAATACCGCGGGGCCGAGCCCTTCAATATCCATTGCGTCCCGCGAGGTAAAGTGGATCAAATGGCGCAGTAATTGGGCGGGGCAATCGGCATTGGTACAGCGAATGACCGCTTCTCCCTCTTCCCGGAAAACAGGGGCGCCGCAGGAGGGGCAGACCACCGGCATTCGGTAAGGCAAAGCGCCGGCCGCGTGGCGGGCAACCGCAAGCACTTCGGGGATAATGTCGCCTGCTTTGCGCACAATGATCGTGTCCCCGATCCCGATGCCTTTGGAAAGGATAAAATCTTCGTTGTGTAAGGTGGCACGGGAAACGGTGGTTCCGGCCAGTTCAATCGGATCAAACACCGCGGTAGGGGTGAGGGCGCCGGTGCGCCCCACGCCGATTTCGATCTGTTTCAGCACGGTTTCTTTTTCTTCGGGTGGGTATTTGAATGCCACTGCCCATTTCGGGAATTTCGAGGTGCTTCCCAGTTCTTTGCGGTAGGAAAGCCTGTCCACCTTGATCACCGCGCCGTCTATATCATACGGCAGATTGCCGCGTGAAGCCCCGATCCGCTCGATTTCCCGGATCGCGTCTTCTATTCCGTCACATTTTCGGTAACTGGGCAAACAATGAAAACCGAGCGAGGTGAGGAAATCCAGCGTTTCAATGTGGGAAACGAAGGTTTTTCCCGTTATGCGCTGAATGTTGAAAACAAAAATATCCAGCCCGCGTTCCGCCGTGATTTTCGGATTTTTCTGTCGCAAAGAGCCGGCGGCGGCATTGCGCGGGTTTTTCGCGGGCGTTTCTCCCAATAATTCCTGCCGTTCATGCAGGCGGAGGAAACTGTCCCGCGGCATGTATACCTCGCCCCGCACTTCCAATTCACCGTTAAACGCAATGGCTTTGGGAATGGTGGCGATTTGCAGTAAATTAGCGGTCACATCTTCGCCGGTCACCCCGTCGCCCCGGGTAGAGCCGCGGAAAAACAACCCGTCCCGGTATTCCAAAGAAACCGAAAGCCCGTCGATTTTCGGTTCCACCGAAAAAGTGGTGCGGGAAAGGTCTATCTTATCGGCAAAGGCACGCAGTTCCTCAAAACTGAAAACATCCTGCAAACTTTCCATTTTCACCGGGTGTTCCACCGGGGAAAACAGTTTGAGCGCCGCTCCGCCTACCATTTGAGTGGGCGAATCCTCCCGAAGAAATTGGGGAAACTCTTTTTCCAGGTTTTCCAATTCCCGTAGCATGGCGTCATATTCAAAATCTTCAATTTCCGGCGCATCGTCGATATAATACTTCTTATTATGATATTTCAGCGTTTCTGATAATTGAGCAATGCGCTTTTCGGCGGTTTGTGCGTCCATATGGATAAGATTCCTTTCTTGATGTCATTGTTTCGGATCACGGCGAAGCGGCACCGTAATCATTTAGTGTACCGGCAAGATCACTGCCGTTTTCGATCACATTGGTGAATGCTTCCGGCACGGCTCCCACAATCAGCGTTTGTGCCGCGAAAACCGAGGTGTTCACCCGGACATTTTCCCGGCTTCCAAGCATGATAAGACTGCCGGTGATTTCCAAATCCACCATCACGATATGCAAAACCTGATTGATGCCGGCGTCTTTGAATTCATGGGAAAAATTGACCCGCGCTGTCGCCGTGCATTGCATGGGAAAAGAAATTGCCGGCCCCCAGCCGCCCATATAAGCATAGGAAAAGAAGGCGCCCAAGGGGATGGAAAGAGTATATTGTTCTTTGGATGCAACCAGATCGGCCAGTTTCTTGGAAATGGAACTTTTCAGGGTGTTGATTTTCACAATATCGGTTTCCGCGCTGGTAACCGCCCCTTCTGCATTGCGTGAAAGGCGGATAATATCCTGATAGGTGATATTGCGTTCATCCAACACACGGATTACCGCTTCGTCCGCTGAAGTCAGGAACAGGGTTTCCGCATAACTTACGGCATAGCGAATCACCA
>CACXFE010000067.1 GCA_902766855.1 Oscillospiraceae bacterium
GAAGCAAAACCGAAAATCGCCAATTACCATTTTACTACCCTGACCCCGGTGCTGGGCGTGGTGAGAATGGGGGAAGGCAGTTCTTTTGTGATGGCGGATATTCCCGGTCTGATCGAGGGGGCCGGCTCCGGCGTGGGACTTGGCCACGAATTTTTGCGCCATGTGGAACGCTGCCGCCTGTTGCTTCATGTGTTGGATATTTCCGGCAGTGAAGGGCGGGATCCGATCGAGGATTTTGAAAAAATCAACGCGGAACTTGCGGTTTTCAGTGAGGACTTGGCATTGCGCCGGCAAATCGTGGTGGGGAATAAGTGCGATTTGGCATCGGAAGAAGAGGTCAAGCGGATCGCCGCGCATTTTGAAGCGGCGGGATACCGCTTTTTCCCGGTGATGGCCGCCATTGCGGAAGGGACCGACGCGCTGATTGATTATGTAGCGGCGGAACTTGCCAAATTGCCGCCGATCAAACGGTACGAGCCGGAGCCAAAGCCGCAGGAAGACCTGCTGCAACCGAAAAAACGCGATTTCCATATCCGTGTGTGCGACGGGGTATTTTTTGTGGAAGACTGCCCGTGGATCATGGATGTGATGAACACGGTCGATCCCAATGATTATGAATCCCTGCAATACTTTGAGCGGGTTTTGCGCTCTACCGGGATCATTGCGGCGTTGGAAAATGCCGGGATCCGGGAAGGCGATACGGTCAGCGTATACGATATTGAATTTGATTTTGTTCCCTGATTGAGGTGAGCGGTACGGAAAATACATCCCTTTTAAGCCCTTCGGTATTGGCGTTTGTGGGCGACGCGGTATATGGCCTGTATGTTCGCACGGCTTTGGCGGCGGTCAATCGCCCTTCGGGGGAGTTGCATCGGTTATCGGTCGGGGCGGTCAATGCGGTAGCCCAGGCAAAGGCGTTCCGCCTGATCGAGCCGGAACTGAATAAGGAAGAACTGGCGGTATTCAGGCGCGGGCGCAATTTCCATACCGCTTCCGCGCCCAAAGGCGCCACCAAGGCGGATTACCACACCGCCACCGGGTTGGAATGCCTGTTCGGATGGTGGTATCTTACCGGGAATCAAGAGCGGGCGCAGGCGATCTTTGAGCGTATCCGCACAGAACTATTTGTCTTTTAAAAACAGAAAGGAAGCATCATGGCTATTTTTGATATGCTGCACCCTGATAGCATCGAGCGGCTGATTTTATCCCAACTTTCTAAAACCGAAGTTAAGGAGTTTATCCGCAATTCCGCCCAACCGTATAAGGAATTGATGGCCTATTACCGTTGCGCGCTGATGGAAGTTGCTACCAAATTCAATGTGCTGAACGAGGAATTGTCTTTGCAAGTGGATCGTAACCCGATCGAATCGATCAAAACGCGGTTAAAATCGCATGAAAGCATTATTGAAAAGGTGGATCGTAAAGGATTTCCTCTTACAGTGGAAAATATAGAAAATCATATTTGCGATATTGCCGGGGTGCGGGTGGTAACCTCTTTTTTGTCGGATATCGAATTGCTGGCGGATGCATTTCTCCGGCAGGACGATATTCGCCTGATCGAGCGGAAGGATTATATCCGCCATCCGAAGCCGAACGGTTACCGCAGTTTACACTTGATTGTGGAAACGCCGATTTTCCTGCATGATCAGAAAAAAATGATGAAGGTGGAAGTGCAGTTCCGTACCATTGCGATGGACGGATGGGCAACGATCGAACATAAAATTCGCTATAAGAAGGACTTCGTGATCAACGAACAAATCGAGCATGAGTTGCTGAATTGTGCAGAGATCAGTGCCGATCTGGATCAGCGGCTTGAAAACATCTATAAATCTACAAAAGAATATGTTTCGTGGAATTGAGAAGATAAAAACAAGGAGCCGGAAACTCTGAAACAGGGTTTTCGGCTCCTTGTGTGTAAAATCGGTTTGAAGAATCATTCCGCGGCGGCTTCATCATCGGAGAGGGTGGTGAATAAATCGAACGACCATGCTTCAAGGTGCGGGACGGTAAAAGCGGCAAATTCTTCTTCGGTGAGATACATCACAAAACCGTTTTGCACACTTTTCGGCAATTCGGTGGCGGGGGCGCCGGGCAGGTTGGCGGCAAGATCGGCAATATAGGCGGCAAGTGCGGCATAATAGGCGTTTGTTGCTTCGCTTTTTTTAAGAGAAGCCGCTAAATCCGCTTCCAGTTTTTCTTGAAGAAATTCGCCGGCAACAATGTATTGATCCAGCAACTCTTTTCCGTAAAACCGAATCCGTTCTTCGTACCATTCTTTCGCCCATTTTTCGCCTTCGGGTGTTCCGGTTTCATAAAGTGCTTTTCCGTATTTCAGCGCATTTCCTTCTTTGCGTAACTGTCCGAGAAGTTCCGGCAGATTGCGCTCGTTGCACATGGCGGAATAATATTCTTGAAGGGTTTTTCCGTGGTAAGAAAAAGTATAGTCGATAAACGGGCGCGCCAAAATGGCGAATCGCTGATTTTTTTCATCGGCTTTGAAGGCATCTAAAAGCCTGAAAGTCACGGTTTTTTGGTGCCATTCTGCCAACCCTTCCTCTTCCGTTTTGACGAAGGCACTGTGATCGGTGGTGGGCGGGGTTTCGCTTGCGTCATCGGGCTGCCCGCTTGAAACATCGGAAGAGGGAAGCGCGCTCTGCTCGCTTTCGGTCTGTCCCTTTTCAGAGGAAGAGGGGGCGCCCGGCCGTATGCGGTTTTGCCTTGTCAATTTCGGTAAAGCCAACACGCTTACCGTCAGCAGCACGATCGCCGCCGCTACGGAAACCCACCGCCATCGGCTTTGAAAAACCGTTTTGTGTGAAGCGCAGCGGTCTGCCGCTTCAATGAGGTCATCCTCAATTCCACCGATCGCGCGCAGCATTTTTTCACTGTTGTTCACGCTAAAAACCTTCTTTCTTCAAGTACCCGGCAAGGCGATCCCGCGTTCGTTTCAGCATCATCAGCACCCGGCTTTTTCCGAATCCGAACCGGGCGCAAATGCTTTCTACGGAATCGCAATACCAATATCTTCGGATAAACACATTTCGCTCATGCTCTTTCAGCGAACGCAAAAAAAGGGAAATGCGGCGGGAGAGTTCCGATTCTTCCACAGAAGCCGCTACTTCGCTTCGTCCGATCATTTCTTCCAATTCTTCAAACGGAATCACAAAGCCGGAAGGAATCCGCTTTTGTGCGTTCTTTTTTCGAAAACGGTCGATCGAGATTTCCCGCGTCAGTTTTCCGAGATAGGTTTTCAAATTTTCGGGACGGTGCGGCGGAATACTGTTCCAAGCAGCAAGCAGAGCATCGTTGAGACATTCTTCCGCGTCTTCCCGATCGGTCAGAATATTCTGTGCGATCGCAAGGCAGTAAGAGGCATACCGCTGTTTGGATTCGCTGATGGCTTCCTCGTTTCGTTCGATGAACTGATGGATCAGGTTTTCCTCTTGCACAGAAATCCTCCTTTTTGAATGAAAGGCCTTTCACTTTTAATCCCGTATTTTTTTCAAATTGATCACATCGCGCTAAAACAAAAAGGCGGCAAATTGCCGCCGGATTCTCAAAAAGTGCTTTTTCAACCGGCGAAATCCGTCTTTTTGGGGCGGTTTTTACGGTTCTTTGCGCGTTAAATAAGCCAAAAGCAAGGCATAGGTATTCCGCAGCCCGTCGAGGTGCGTGCGCTCATACCCGTGACTGTTGGCGGTGCCCGGGCCGATTGCGGCATGGCGGATATCATAGCCGGCGGAAACGCTGGCGTCGCAATCGGTTCCGTAATGCGGGGTGAAAATATCCATCACAAAATCCACGCCGCTTTCCCGGGCGGTACGGCGCAGTTCGTTGGTCATTTCCCAATGATAAGGAAAGCGGGAATCTTTGGCGAAAATCGTTACTTTTCTTTCGTCCGAAGTCTGATCCGGCCCGGTGGGGGCAATATCCACCGCCAGCATATCGGTTACATCTTCCGGCAATACCACCGTGCCGTGCCCGATCTCTTCATACAAAGCAAAGTAGGCGTAACATTTGCGGGGCAGGCGGATCTTTTGCTCACGAATCGCTTTCATCACGGTCAGTAACACGGCGGCGCAGGCTTTATCGTCAATAAAACGGGATTTCAAGTATCCGTTGGACATCGTAAAGCGCGGTTCAAGCGCGATCATATCGCCGGTTTCCACACCGAGCGCGCGGGTTTCCTCCGCGGAAGAAACCGCCTGATCCAATACCACGCAAACATTTTTTCGAAAATCCGGTAAAACAGAACGAAGTTCGTCCTCTGTTACATGAATGGAATTCGGTGTACGGCAGACGGTGCCGGTCAGGACCGCGCCGTCCCGTGTGTAAACGCGAACATTTTCCGTGACGCAGTAAAACGGGTACAACCCGCCGACCGGGCAAACCCCGAGCGTACCGTCCGGATTGATCTTGCGCACCATCAGGCCGATGTCGTCCACATGCGCGGTGACGGCCAGCGCGTTGCCTTCGCCGCCCAGTTCCGCGATCACGCCGCCCTTGTGGGTTACGCGATAAGGGAAACCGAGTTCTTCGATCAACCCGGTCAACAGGCTTTGAATGGGTTCGATTTGCCCGGTGGTGCTGTCCGCCGCCAACAGACGCTGAAAAGCGGAAAGGCAATAGGTTTCATCAAATGACTGCATATACATTTTCCTCCGATGTATGGAATAAATCGCTCCGTCTGCCAAGGCGCCGGAGGCAGAATCCGGCTTTTTAAAAGGCTTGGGAATCCCTTTTTGATATTGTACAATATTTTCCGATAAAAGTAAAGCCGACAGTTTGTTTTTTCTTACTTTAAAAGTTGACAAACCGAAGCGGGAGGGGTATAATCAATATGTTATTCAAAATTGATTTTCAAGGATGTATGAAGACATGAAATGGACTTCGCTGAACGATTTACGGGAACAGTATCTTTCTTTTTTTGAATCCAAAGGGCATTTGCGCCTGAAAAGTTTTTCGCTGGTTCCCAATAACGATAAATCGCTGCTGTTGATCAATTCCGGCATGGCGCCGATGAAGAAATTTTTTACCGGGGAGGTTACGCCGCCTTCGGTGCGGGTAACTACCTGCCAGAAGTGCATTCGCACGCCTGACCTTGAACGGGTAGGGCATACCGCGCGGCACGGCACTTATTTTGAAATGCTGGGCAATTTCTCCTTCGGGGATTATTTCAAAGAGCAAGCCATCGAATGGGCATGGGAATTTCTCACCAAAACGCTTGAAATCCCGGCGGATCTGCTTTGGCCTTCTGTGTATGAGAAGGATGACGAGGCGTATGCCATCTGGCGGGATAAGATCGGTGTGGACGAGCGTCATATCGTGCGGCTCGGCAAGGAAGATAACTTCTGGGAACACGGCACCGGCCCCTGCGGCCCTTGCAGTGAGATCTATTTTGATCGCGGCGAAAAGTACGGTTGCGGCAAGCCGGATTGTAAACCCGGTTGTGATTGCGATCGCTATATGGAAATTTGGAACAATGTGTTCTCCCAGTTCAACAACATGGGGGACGGGACTTATACCGAACTGGAACATAAAAATATTGATACCGGCATGGGGCTTGAACGGCTTGCCTGCGTCATGCAGGGAGTCGATAATATGTTCGAGGTGGATACCATCCGCAACATTCTCAACAAAGTGTGCGAATTTGCCGGCAAAACCTACGGCGAAAACGCCGCACATGATATTTCTATCCGCGCGGTGACCGATCATATCCGCGCTTCCACCTTTATGATCAGTGACGGGATCATCCCTTCGAACGAAGGCAGAGGATATGTTCTGCGGCGCATTATCCGCCGGGCGGCACGGCACGGGAAGTTGATCGGGATCGACCGTCCGTTCCTTGCGGAGTTATGCGATTCGGTGATCGCCGAAAACAAAGCAGGGTATCCCGAACTGGTGGAGAAACAGGTTCTGATCAAAAAAGTGATCTCCAATGAAGAAAATAATTTCAACAAAACCATCAATCAGGGGCTGGAACTGCTGAACGGATTGACCGCGAACGGTGGGGTTTTATCCGGGGAAGACGCTTTTAAACTGTACGACACATACGGTTTCCCGCTGGATCTGACCAAGGATATTCTGGCGGAAAAGAATATGACGGTGGATGAAGAAACCTTCAAAGAATTGATGGAAAAACAGCGGCAACTTGCCCGTTCTTCCCGCAAATCGGCCGACGCCGAGAGTTGGAAGAGCGACGGGATCTCTTTCGATGACATTCCGGCAACGGTGTTTTTGGGCTATACGGCGGATGCTTGCGAAGCCAAAGTGCTGGACATTGTGGCGGAAGGGGAGCATACCGTGGCGGCCAACGCCGGAACCAAGGCTATGCTGGTACTGGATCAAACCGTGTTTTATGCCGAAAGCGGCGGTCAGGTAGGGGATACCGGCGTGATCACCTGCGGCGACGCGGAGTTTGCCGTTTCCGATACCAAGAAAACCGCGGGGGGCGTTTTCACCCATTACGGCACAGTGATCAAAGGCACTGTGACGACTGAAGCGACGGCTCACGCCGCGATCGACGGCGCCCGCCGGAACGCGATCCGCCGGAATCATACGGCCGCTCACCTGCTGCAAGCGGGGTTGCGTCAAGTACTCGGCACCCATGTAGAGCAGGCGGGGCAATTTGTGAATGAACATGCCGTTCGGTTTGACTTTACGCATTTTTCCGCTTTGACCGGGCAGGAACTCGAAGCGGTGGAAGGCTTTGTAAACGATGCGATTTTAAGCGGTATTGAGGTGAAAAACACCGAAATGCCGATCGCGGAAGCCCGCGCCCTCGGGGCGATGGCGCTTTTCGGCGAGAAATACGGCGATGTGGTGCGTGTGGTGGATGTGCCGGGGCGTTCGATCGAACTTTGCGGCGGCACGCACATCAGCAATACCGCGAAGATCGGGTTGTTCCATATTGTGTCGGAATCCAGCGTGGCGGCGGGTGTTCGCCGGATCGAGGCGGTGACCGGCTACAATCTGTTGGATATGATCCGCAGCGATAAGCAGTTGATTGCGGACACGGCGGAAGCCATGAAACTGGCTTCTCCGCGCGATCTTGCACAGCGCGCGGCACAACTTGCCGCCGAACTGCGCGAAACCCAACGCCAGTTGGAAAAGGCCGAAGCCAAACTGGCTTCCGGTAAGACTGACGCCCTGCTTGCGGGCGCAACAGAACAAAACGGCATACGGATCATTTCCGCCAAGATGGAAAATGCCACAGCGGACGAACTGCGCAAAACGGCTGACGCAATCAAAGCCGATCACGGGGATGTGATCGCGGTGCTGGCGGCACAGGCGGGCGATAAGGTTACATTCTGCGCCGTGTGCGGGAAAGACGCGGTGGCCAAAGGCGCACACGCGGGCAACCTGGTAAGGGAAGTTGCCAAAATCGCGGGCGGTAACGGCGGCGGCAAGCCGGATCTTGCCATGGCCGGCGGAAAAGACACGGCAAAAACGGAAGAGGCGCTTGCGCAGGTGCTTGCGCTTGCCGGCGCGCAGATCGGAGGATAAAAGAATGGCGGATTGTTTATTCTGCAAAATTGCAGCAGGGGAGATCCCAAGCACCAAAATATACGAGGATGAGGCGGTATTGGCTTTTGCGGATATTGACCCGCAGGCGCCGTTTCATGCCATTGTGATTCCGAAAAAACACATCGGCTCGGCGGATGAAATCACTGCGGAAAACAGTGTGGAAGTTGCGCGGGTGTTTGAAGCGATCGCCAAGATCGCAAAGCAGGAAAATCTTGAAAAGGGCTACCGAGTCGTCAATAATTGCGGGGAAGACGGGGGACAAACCGTCCACCATATCCATTTTCATCTGCTGGCCCGCCGGAATCTTGCTTGGCCGCCGGGCTGACGGGTGACAAAACGATCATATCATACAGGAGGAATTCAGATGTCGGAATACTATACGATGAAAATTGCCGGGCTTGAAAGAAAACTGGAAAAGTTCCCGGTCAACGAAGGATTGGATATTGCCGCTTTTATTATTTTCGGCGATGTGGAATTAACAGTGGCGGGCTGTGCGGAATTGCTTCAAAAGGTGCCGGAATTCGATGTGATCATCACGCCGGAGGCCAAGAGCATACCGATCGCGTATGAAATGGCGCGCCAAAGCGGAAAACCGTATGTCATTGCGCGAAAAGGCATCAAAGTGTATATGCGGGATCCGCTGGATGTGCGCGTGAATTCCATTACCACCCAGCATGAACAGCATCTCTATCTCGGCGCTTCGGAAATCGATTTGCTGAAAGGCAAAAAAGTGTTGATTGTAGATGATGTGATCAGCACAGGGGAATCCCTTGCCGCTACGCGTGAACTCGTGAAAGAAGCGGGCGGGATCGAAGCGGCGGCCTGTGCCTTTTTGGCGGAAGGTGACGCCGCGGATCGCAAGGATATTCTTTTCCTCGAAAAACTGCCGTTGTTCTTTAAATAATCGGAAAGGAAGGCTGTCGCGTTTGGCGGCGGCTTTCGTTTTACGGGGGGCTTTGATGAAACGGAAACCTTTATGGCTGAAATGGGTATGGTGTGCGATCCCGGCAGTGGCGGCCATTCTGCTGTATTTGATTTTACCGCATTTTCCGCGCGTGGCGGAATACGGCTTCACCCGGGCGATTTTCCGTGTGATCGGCCTGCCTTTGGAATGGCTGATGTCGGTTTTTCCTTTTTCCGTTGCCGAAGCGGTGGTGATTTCGGCGGCGCCCGCACTGCTTCTTTTGCTGGCGGTTTGGATTGCCCGCATCATCAAAAGCCCTGCCCGCGGGAAAACGGCTGAGCGGGGCGTGCGGTTTGTGGCTTGGTGCGTATCCTTGGCGATGCTGCTTTATATGGTGATGCACGGCGCCAATTATGACCGGCTTTCGGCAGCGGAATTGCTTGCTTTGCCTGATCGTGTTTACACGGCGGAAGACCTGTATTCCGTCACTGCCGATTTGGCCCAAAAAGCCTCTGCCGCAAGGGAAAAACTGCCGGAAGATGAAAACGGCTGCGCGGCCTTAACGGTGACGCAGGAGGAATTGCTTTTGCTGGCAAACGATTGTTATCGCCCGTTGCAGGAACGCTATCCTTTTATGATCACGGGGGTTTGGCAGGTGAAATCGGTGGCGCTTTCTCACTTATGGTCTTACACCGGTTTTACCGGGGTGTATTGCCCGTGGCTCGGAGAATCCAGTATCAATACCGATGTGCCGGTGTATGAATTCGGGCATACCGCCACTCATGAGATCGCCCACACGATGGGATTTGCCAAAGAAAACGAGGCGAACTTTTTGGGTTGGCTCGCCTGTGCGGAAAGCGGGCAGCCGGATTATGTGTATTCCGGCCATTTGCAGGCATATATTTATTGCGGCAATGCGCTTTATAAAGCGGATAAGGAATTGTGGCGTCAAGCCGCTTCCAACTGCTCGGAAGGCGTTTGGAGGGATCTGAAAAACCGGAACGCCTATTGGAAACAGTTTGAGGGAGAAGTGCAGGAAAGTTCCCAAAAATTCAACGATTCCTTTATCAAAGCAAACGGCGTGGCCAGCGGTACTCTCAGTTATAATCAAATGGTGGAATTGATGCTCCGATGGTACGATCAACAGGGATTTTTCGGGCGCTGACGGCTTGACTTGAATAACTTTCGTCATATTGGCTAAAATTGTCTTTTTATATTTTGTCACTGTAATGATTTTGTAACTTTTTTATGACTTTTACAGAATATCTCTTGCAAAATCTTGCTGAATTGTGTAAAATAAATAAGTAATATTATCTTATATTAAGGGGATGTTTCAAGTATGGCAAATCGCTTGTTTCAAGGTGTGATTCATCAGATGAAGGATGCGATCGACCGCCCGTTCGGCGTGATTGATGAAAACTTTACGGTGATCGCAAGCAGCGAACTTGGCAGGATCGGTGAAACGGTGGCGGCATTTTCCGTTCCGCTGAATGATGTTTATGTGAACGACGGTTTTACATATCGCAGCCTCGGCTCTACTCAGGGGGCCAATTATGTGGCTTTTGTGGAGGGCGATGATATGTTGGCCGCTAAATATGCTTCGGTGTTGGCGGTTTCTTTTGCCAATATCAAATATTATTATGACGAAAAGTATGATCGCGGCAATTTCATTAAAAACATTATTCTGGACAATATTTTGCCGGGCGATATTTATTTAAAAGCCCGCGAATTGTATTTTAACAGCGATGTTTCCCGCACGGTGATCCTGATCCGTGCGATTGATACGCATGATGTTTCGGTGTACGATGTGATACAGAATCTTTTCCCGGATAAATCCAAGGATTTTGTCATCAATATCAACGAAACAGACATTGCCATCGTGAAAGAAACCAAGGGCGAAATTGATTCGAAAACGATCGAAAAACTGGCTTCTACCGTGGCGGATACCATTTCGGGTGAGTTCTATGTGCATGTGGTTATCGGCATCGGCAGCACGGTCGGCAATTTGAAAGACCTGGCGCGTTCCTTCAAAGAAGCACAGGCGGCGCTGGAAGTCGGGAAGGTGTTCGATACCGAGAAAACCATTATTTCGTACGATAATCTCGGGATCGCCCGCCTGATCTATCAACTGCCCACCACCTTGTGCGAAACCTTCTTGAAAGAAGTGTTCAAGCGCGGCTCGATCGAAAGCCTCGATCAGGAAACCTTGTTCACGATCCAGCGGTTCTTTGAGAATAATCTGAATGTTTCCGAAACATCGAGGAAACTGTTTGTTCACCGCAATACGCTGGTGTATCGCCTGGAAAAGATCAAAAAGATCACCGGGCTTGATTTGCGTGAGTTTGACCATGCGATTATTTTCAAAATTGCGCTGATGGTCAATAAATATTTAAAGAGCAATCCGATTAAGTACTAATTTTTTGAAAGAGTGAATGAATTACAAATGGCAGAAGTTTTCACCGAAAACGCAGGAGATCTGGCCGCACGCCCCATTATTGAGTTCCGCGGTGTCTGCAAGACCTATCCCAGCGGAACGCACGCGCTTGAAGATATTAACATCAGGATCGGCAGTGGGGAGTTTGTGTTTGTGGTCGGATCGTCCGGCGCCGGCAAAAGTACTTTTATGAAACTGATTATGCGGGAAGAAAAGGCCAATACCGGGCTGATCACCGTGAACGGTTTTAATCTTTCGAAAATGCGCCGCAGTCAGGTGCCGATGCTTCGCCGCACGATGGGAATCGTGTTTCAGGACTTTCGTTTGATCCCGAACATGAATGTATTTGAAAATGTGGCGTTTGCCATGCATGTGATCGGGGCGGACAGGCGCACCATTCGAAGGGAAGTTTCCAACGCGTTGTCCAAAGTAGGGCTTGGCAACAAGGCGCGCTCCATGCCGGCCGAATTATCCGGCGGCGAACAGCAGCGCGTGGGGTTGGCAAGGGCGTTGGTCAATAAGCCCGATCTGATCATTGCGGATGAACCGACCGGCAATGTTGACCCGAATATGTCTTACGATATTGTATCGTTGTTGACGGAGATCAACAAACGCGGAACCACCATTCTGATGGTCACGCACGATCATAATTTGGTGCGCGATTTTCACCACCGTGTGATCATGCTTGACAGCGGCAGGATCGTGGCGGATAATGCCGGAGGTGAGTTCTGATGAAATTAAGAAGCGTTCGTTACCTCACCGCCGAAGGCGTGAAAAACACTTGGGTCAATCGCTTGATGTCGCTGGCTTCCATCGGTGTTCTGGTGGCGTGTATGGTTATTATCGGGTTGGCGCTTTTGATTTCCGCCAATGTGAATAAAGCAATCGGCCGGTTGGAACAGCAGAATGTCATCATGGCCTATATGAAGGATTACAACTGGGCGTTATACGGTGAGAAAGAAGAAAGTACCCCGGAAGAAGTGCAAACTTCTTCCCAAAGCACTTCTTCCGAAACCACCGAATCCGAACCGGCGGAGCAGGAAAAGCCGGATCAAAACGGCATCAAACCAAGCGATTATGTGATCCATAACGAAGAAGAGGGCAAGGCCCTTTGCGATCAGATCGCCAAACTGGACAATGTGCAGTCGGTAGAATATATTTCCAGTGAAGCAGGGCTTGAAAGCGTCAAGGTTTCTATGCTGGAAGGGCAGGAAAGTTATTTCACTTTCCTGAATGAAGAATACGGCAATCCCATGTCTGCCGCCGCGAAGGTGACGATGAAGGACATGGCGTTATTCAGTCAAACCGTGAAAGCCATAGAAGGGCTGGACGGAATTGATGTCATTCAATCACAGAGTGATCTTGCCGATAAAATTACCGCGATCAAGCGGGGGATCGGCGTGGCAGGTTTTTGGATCATCGCGATTTTGATGGTGATTTCGCTGGTGATCGTTTCCAATACCATTCGGGTGACCATGTATAACCGCAAACTGGAAATCAGCATCATGAAGGCGGTTGGTGCAACCGATTGGTTCGTGCGGGTTCCCTTTATCGTGGAAGGAATGATGATCGGGCTTCTGTCAGCCTTGATTGCGGAAGGTTTGCTTTACTTCTGCTACCGCGTGGCGACCGAAACCATCATTTCCACCCTCGGCACCAGTGATATTGTGCATTACCGCGATATGGCGCTTCAATTATTGCTGATCTTTATCGGCATTGGTATTTTTGCGGGTGTGATCGGGAGTTTTATTATGATCAGAAAGTATCTGCGGCGTGAGGGCAGTGAGTTCACTGCCATTTAAGGAGGGCATCATGTGCAGTAAAATATGCAAAACGCTTTCACTTTGCATTGCGGTTGTTTTGGTTTTTTGTGCCGCCGCGGTGCCGGCTTCGGGGGCAATGTCGTCTTCTCAACTTCGCAGTAAGATCAGCGAGTTAGAGCAGCAGTCCAAAGCCAAAGAAGCCGAAATCAAAAAGTTAAAAGCACAGGCCAATCAGCAACAAGCGGTAAAAGCCGCATTGGAAGAGAAAATTGCATTGACGCAGCAACAGATTGATCTTTGCAACCGGGAAATGGCGAAGATCAACCGGGTGATCGCCGCCAATAAGGCCGAGATCAACGCTAAAAACGCGGAGATCGACTCGGATAAACTGGCTTTTAAAAAGCGCCTGCGCGCGATTTATATGAGCAATACCGGCAGTAATGTGCAAGTGCTGCTGGGGGCGGACGATTTTTCCCAATTTTTGGAACTTTCGCAGTTGACCAGTTCGGTATCCGCACGGGATCGGTATTTGATTGAAAAACTGGTCGCGGCAATCGATGTGCTGAATCAAAAACAGGCGGAAAACCAAAAACTGCTGGATGAACAGGTGTCGATCAAAAATACCGTTGTCGCCAAGCAGCGGGAGTTGCAGGCGCAGAATGCCGAGATCACATCGGTCATCAATTCTATCAACAGCGATACCGCGCAGTTGAATAAAGAAAACGCCGATCTTGAAAAACAGATCAAACAATATCAAAGCACATTGGCTTCTTTAACAACCACCGGCGGCACTTCTTATGTGTACGACGGGGGCGCTTTCCTTTGGCCGGTTTCCGGGTTTTATACCGTTACCGCCGGTTTCCAAAGTAACGACAGCGTGCATCGCGGCCACCATAACGGCATTGATATTGCGGGCGGCGGCATTAACGGCGCGCCGATCCTTGCCGTTGCGGACGGTGTGGTATCCAGAGCCAATAATTCTTGCACCCACAACCGCCCGAAGAGCGGCAGTTGCGGATGCGGCGGCGGATTTGGCAATTATGTGCAGATCAACCACGGCACCAACTCCAAAGGGCAAACCTTTATGGTGACCTATGGGCATATGTCCAGGGCGGTTGTTTCCCCGGGAACCATTGTTAAGCGCGGGCAGGTGATCGGCTATGTCGGCTCGACGGGTTGGTCCACCGGGTATCACCTGCATTTGGGCATTGCCGTAAGCGGCGCTTGGGTCAATCCCATGAGTTTTTATAAGAAAGTAAAATAATCCAACACACCGTCACAGGCGGTCGGAAAAAGCCGGCCGCCTTGGCGGTTTTGATTTGGGGTGGAGAGCATAAAAAGAAAACTGTTCCGCATGATTGCCGCTCTGCTTTTGCTTGGTTGGATGTGCCTGATTTTTTCCCTTTCCGCCGAATCGGCTGAGGAATCTTCGAAAACCAGCCGCGGCACGATCCTTTGGCTTGTGAAAACTTTTTCTTCCGGTTTTGAAGAATTATCGCCGGAGATGCAGGAAGCACAGGTCGAATCTTTGCAATTTTTCGTTCGCAAGGCGGCGCATTTTTCCCTTTACGGAGGGCTTGGTTGTTTTGCTTTTCTTGCCGTGATCACCTATACGCGGCTTTGGTACCGGGTGCGCATGCTGATCGGCGCTTCTTTTTGTTTGCTGTACGCGATCGGGGATGAGATCCATCAACTGTTTGTTTCGGGCAGAAGCGGGGAAGTGCGGGATGTGCTGATCGATTTTTGCGGCGCCATTTCCGGAATTTTGATAACAGCGGCCATTGCAAGGCTGATCAAACCAATTTACAGGACGGTTCGATATCATGAAAAATAATCAGAAATTCACAAAACGGTATTTCTACATCGGCGTGACCGCGTTTTTGGTGGTGGCGGCGTGTGTTTTGTTTTTCTTTGTGATTTATCGGCTGCCGCAGATTTTTTCTTACCTCGGCAAACTGTTCAGCATTCTGCAACCGATTATCATCGGGTTGATCATTGCCTATCTCGTAAATCCGATTGCCAATTCACTGCACGGGTTTTTGCTGAAATTTGTCAATCGGCGCATGAAGGGCAATCCGACGGCGAAAAAGATCGCCAACGGGATCAGCGTGTTCGGGGCGCTGGCGGTTTTTCTGGCTATCTTGATTTTGATCATCTATATGGTGGTGCCGCAGTTTATCGTCAGTATCACAAGCCTTGTGAAAAACTTGCCGGGTCAGTTGGATACCTTTACGAAAAAAATCACCAAAGAAGTGCAGCGCAACACCCAATTACTTGAAGTGATCAACACGGTGTATGAATACGGGAAACACTGGCTGCAAACCGATCTTGCCGCTACGGTGAGTTCTTTCGCCACTTATTTTGCTTCCGGCGTTTGGAGCGTGGTGAATTTTATCAAGAATTTTGCCATCGGGTTTATTTTCGCCATGTATATCCTGTTCAATAAAAAAATATTGATGCGGCAGTTCCGCAAAATCATGTTTGCTTTTTTGAATCGCTCGCTCGTGCAGAAAATTTTTACGACCGGTCAGCACGCGCATAAGATTTTCAGCGGTTTTATTTACGGAAAATTGTTAGATTCGTTTATCATCGGCGTTCTTTGCTTTATCGGTGTAACGGTGATGCGCATGCCGTATACCATGTTGGTGGCGGTGGTGATCGGGGTTACCAATATTATCCCGGTTTTCGGCCCGTATATCGGGGCGATCCCCTGCGCGGCGCTGATTTTGCTGTATAACCCGATGAAAGGTTTGTATTTCATCATCTTCATCATTTTATTACAAGCGTTTGACGGGAATTTGTTAGGGCCGAAGATCCTCGGTAATTCCACCGGGCTTTCGGCGTTTTGGGTGATGTTTGCCATTGTGATGGGCGGCGGCCTTTTCGGTGTGCCGGGAATGCTGATCGGCGTGCCGTTGTTTGCAGTGATTTACTATCTGGCTACGGCGTTGGTCAATAATTTCGCGCGCAAAAAAGGCATCCCCACTTCCAGCGATTTTTACGATGGCGAAGTGTGCGAAAAACTGTGCGGGGCGGATGAAAAAACGCCGCCTGCCGATTCGCCGGAAGAGCCCGAACAGAAGGAGGTACCTGCTGATGAACCGTGAAGACCAAACCCGTTTTGACGCGATTTATGAAGAAATGGCCGCATTGCGGGAGCGGATGAAAGAATTGGAAGCAGAGTTGTCCGTTCTGGCACAGGAAGAGAAAACTTGCGCTGAAACAGAGCGGGAAAACCAAGCACCGGCAAAACCGGTTTTGCCGGAAATTACGGAATTTGCCGCCGGCGTGATCGGGAAAACCGTGATCGAGGCGGCCAAATATTGCAACCGCTTATCGGCGGATGCTTCCGATCCGCAGGCAAAAGAACTGGTCAACCTGATTTTAGGCAGAACCGAGGTTGTAAAAGCGGAGATTTTACAGGTTTTGTCTTCTGCCGGCAGTGACGAGGATAAAAAACAAGCCATTCTTGCCAAACAGGCAGAGTCGCTTGATTATTTTACAAGTGTGATGGCACAGAAATAAAACAGAAGGAGTACCAAACCATGCGCTACGAAGTGATTCATTTAAAAGAGAGATTCCCGTTTTTGGGGGAGAATGGATGCGATCCGATACTGGAAATCTATCTGCCTTATAATATGCCGGAAATGAAGCGTGAAAACGCGAAACGCCCCGGCATTTTGCTTTGCCCCGGCGGCGGATATGCAATGTGCAGTCAGCGGGAGTCGGAGCCGATCGCCCTGCATTTTCTGCCGGAAGGCTTTA
Source organism: Oscillospiraceae bacterium (assembly GCA_902766855.1). Classification (GTDB taxonomy): domain Bacteria; phylum Bacillota; class Clostridia; order Oscillospirales; family Acutalibacteraceae; genus UBA737. The sequence goes on from CACXFE010000067.1 coordinate 16,394, forward strand.
ATGTGTTCGTGCTGACCTATTCGGTTGTGCCGCACCGTTTCCCCACGCAACTGATCGAAGTGGCGGCGGTCATGGAATTGATTGCGGAGCATGCGGAAGATTGGCATTGCCTGACAGATAAAATCGCGATCATGGGCTTTTCCGCCGGTGGGCATTTGGCAGCGCATTACAGCGTCGCTTATGATTGCGAAGCGGTGCGCAAGGTCTTTCCGAACAGCCGCCCGGTGGCGGCTTCGGTACTGTGCTATCCCGTGATCACGGCCGATCCGTCCTTTGCGCATATCGGCAGTATCAATAATCTGACCGATAAAACCGAACGAACCGAAGAGGAAATCCAATTTTATTCCTGTGAGTGCGGCGTCAATCAACATACCCCGCCCGCGTTTTTATGGCATACGGCTTCCGACCAGGTGGTGCCTGTCCGCAACAGCCTTGCCTATGCCGAGGCTTTGGCAAAATACAACATTCCGTTTGAGTTGCATATTTATCCTTACGGTTGGCACGGGCTTTCCACTTGCGATGAGCAAACATGCGGTGAAGTAAATGATGCTATGCGGCATGCGGCGGCATGGATCCCCGCGATGTTGAAATGGTTCCGCTTGATCGGTTTTCTGCCGGAATTTTAAACA
>CACXFE010000068.1 GCA_902766855.1 Oscillospiraceae bacterium
AGCAGGGTTTTGCGCCCGTCCGCCTTATCGGTCAGCAACCGCATCCGGCAACAACCGCATAGATTAAACTCCAATTCGAAATCGGTGGCGGTTTTATAATAGATCATATCCACTTTAAAATTCTGAAACATCCTGTATGCCTCCTTTTAATTCAAAAACGGATCTGTCAATCCGCGATCATCATACCATCGTTTGGGATACTGCGGGGAAGGATTCACCGTGGCGATTTCCGGATCAATCGGCGCTTCGCCTTGGCGTGTTTCCCGCGCCATGACCACCAGCCGCGCGTTTTCAAAATCATCTGCACAGGTGATCAGCGTTACAATACGGTCGTCCGGTTGTACATCCACCCCGGTTTGGATCAGGCTTCGTTTTTCCGCTTCGTTGACCCAGGCTTGAAAATCCGCCTCTCCACGGAAGGATTTTCGCGCAATGTTATAGATATAGCCGTTATCATCCGCTTTGGCGGCGTTTAACACAAAAACCGCGTAGATACGGTATTCGGAAGAGCGGAAAAGCGTGGAAAACTCGATTACGGGGCTGGCTTTATAGAGTTGAAGGGAACGCAGTTTTTTCAAAGAGCCGAACATCGAGCCGTTTTTCATATTATGCCCGTAAATAACCAAATTCTGATCGGTTTGTTCTTCGGTCAAAGAATTTTCGGCGCTTAAAAACAGCGCGCCGTAGGCACTGGTTTCTTTCTTTTGATTATGGGTGAGATAAAACGCGTTATCCGCCGCTTGATAAAAAGGATTGTCTACCTGCGTACCCGCAATACGAATCCAACCTTTGAAATCGCTGTTTTCTGCCAGCATTTTTTCGATCAGCGTCGGCTCCGGCGATTGGGAAACGGTGGTTTCCGCGTGCCAGACCCGGCGGCTGTTTTCAAGGATGCGATCCTGCCGGTAAGCGGAAAGAAAATAATTCGAAAGATATACGGCGGAAACGATCAAGGTGAGCAGAGAAAGCAGAAAAAATACCTTTGTGAGAATTTGTTTGATATTGTCTTTTCGGTTGGGAATATACGAAAAATACAGATTGCTCAAAAAGCGGACTGCACCCGTTGGGGGTAGATCGTGTTTCATACTTTTTCTTCCTACTCAATGATGGAAAATGTTGTTTCGGCAATCGCTTTTTTGATCAGCGGCTCGATTTCCAGTTTTGCTTCCGACGCGGCACAGGCTTCCAGTGTCGGGCGGGTTTTCGGGTGCTTGGGGGTGAACACGGTGCAGCAATCTTCATACGGCAAAATGGAGGTTTCAAAAGTATCGATCATGCGGGAAATGCGGATGATTTCTTCTTTGTCCATCCCAATCAGCGGCCGTAAAACCGGCATGGATACCACGGCGTCGGTCGTTACCAAAGCGGGAAGAGTCTGGCTGGCAACCTGCCCGAGGCTTTCCCCTGTGATCAGCGCGGGGCTGCCGCTTTTTTCCGCCAATCGCTCGGCAATGCGCATCATCATCCTGCGCATGATGAGAGTAAAGTATTCTTCCGGGCAGCATTTGGCGATTTCGTCCTGAATTTCGGTGAAAGGCACGATGCGCAAACCGATCGCCCCGCTGTACTCCGCCACTTTTTTTAACAAAAGCCGCACTTTCTGCTCGGCGCGAGGGCTGGTATAAGGCGGGCTTGCAAAATGCACCGCGTTCAGTTTCAAACCGCGTTTGGCCATTGTCCAGGCGGCTACGGGACTGTCGATCCCGCCGGAGATCAGCACGGTAGCGGTTCCCGCGGTGCCGACCGGCAATCCGCCCGCGCCACGCAACTGTTCTACCCGAATATAAGCGGCGTAATCGCGCACTTCCACAAAAACTGTATGCTCGGGATGATGCACATCCACCCGCAGATGCGGGAAAGCATCCAGCAAAACGCCGCCGACTTCCCGGCAAATTTCGGGGGAACGAAGCGGAAACGATTTATCCGCGCGTTTGGCTTCCACTTTAAAGGTCTTGGCGGTTTCCAAAACCGGGCGCAGATACTGCACGGCATGCTCGTAAATCGCTTCGGGCGTTTTCTCGCACACACAGGCGCGGCTGTACCCGGCAATGCCGAAAATTTTACCGACGCGGGCAAGCGCTTCTTCAAAATCAAACCCGTCTTCCTGCGGTTCCACATAGATCGTGGATTGGGATTTGGTAACCGAAACTTCGCCTAATTCTTTCAGGCGGCGTTTCAAACTGCGGATCAGGCTGTCTTCAAAAGTGGAGCGATTCAACCCTTTCAAAGCCAACTCACCGTTTTTGATCAAAATTACTTCTTTCATCCTTTTGCCTTTCTGATTGAAACGATTGCTTCCCGCAGGGCGCAGCAAAGCAAATCGAGATCTTCTTTGGTGTTCATGCGGCTGAAACTGATGCGCAAGGCACTGTCCACCCGTTCAGGGGGAAGACCCATGGCGGTCAGCACATGGCTGCCGCCGCCTTTGGCACAGGCGCTGCCGCTGGAAATATAAACGCCCCGGTTTTCTAAAAAATGCAGCAGTGTTTCCGAGCGATAACCCGGCAGGGATACATTGCAAATAGCAGGTAACGCGCTTTCGGCGGAATTAAACACCGCCCCGGGGATCGCACCGAGAACTTCACGGGCATAAGCGGAAAGAGCCGCGTCATGCGCCTGGGTTTTAGCGGGATCGGGCAAGGCCTTCACCGCCCCTGCAAACCCTAAAATCAGCGGGACCGCCTCGGTGCCGGAGCGCAGGCCGCGCTCTTGCCCGCCGCCGGTCAAGAGGGGGTGGAGGGCAAGCCCTTTCCGCACATATAAAAGCCCGATGCCTTTCGGCCCGTGAATTTTATGGGCGCTGGCGGAAAGCAAATCGA
>CACXFE010000069.1 GCA_902766855.1 Oscillospiraceae bacterium
GCGGGGATAGAGTGCAGGCCGAAAATCAAAGATTTTCGAGCGAGCGGCATCCCCGTCCAAGAGAGGGGCGACTTTGTCGACACTCTCAAACCCCCATGAAAACATGGGGGTAGTTGATCATATCCGCTTTATAAGAAAGGGCGGGGAAACGGTTACACGATCAGGGAATGACCGGTCATTTCCTCAGGCTGTTCCAGATTCAACAAACGAAGGATCGTAGGCGAAAGATCGCAAAGTCTGCCGCCCTCGCGCAAGGTGCATTCCTTGCCGATCACAGAAAACGGAACAGGATTGGTGGTATGTGCGGTGAAGGGCGAGCCGTCCGTATCGATCATGCGGTCAGCATTGCCGTGATCGGCGGTAAGCAGCATCACACCGCCCATTTTCAAAGTGGAATCCGCCACTCTGCCGACGCAGGTGTCTACTGTTTCCACGGCCTGAACAGCGGCGCTAAATACGCCGGTATGGCCTACCATATCGCAGTTGGCAAAATTGAGGATCACCACATCATAGTTTCCGCTTTCGATTGCGGCGCATACCTTATCGCATACTTCGATTGCGCTCATTTCGGGCTGCAAATCGTAGGTAGCCACTTTCGGGGAAGCCACCAGCGTTCGGTCTTCGCCGTCAAACATGACTTCGCGCCCGCCGTTGAAAAAGAAGGTGACATGCGCATATTTTTCCGTTTCGGCAATGCGAAGTTGCGTCATCCCGTTCTTGGCAAGATATTCGCCCAAAGTATTGGTTAAGGTTTGCGGCTTGAAAGCAACTTCCACATTCGGCATCGAAGCGTCATACTGCGTCATGCAAACATAAAAAACCTGTTGCCTGCCGCCCTTGCGCTCAAAGCCGCTGAAATCATCATCCACAAAGGTACGGGTGATTTCGCGCGCGCGATCGGGCCGGAAGTTGAAAAAGATCACACTGTCTCCGGTTTTGATACGCTCGGTACCGGCAATCACGGTAGGCAGAACAAACTCGTCGGTAATGGCTTTGCCTTCCTCATCAATTTGCTGATAAGAGGCTCTTACCGCGGCGGCGCCGTCTTTCGTTTGAACGCCTTCGCCGTAAACAAGGGCGGCATAGGCTTTGCCCACGCGCTCCCAACGGTTATCACGATCCATACCGTAGAATCTGCCCATCACGGTGGCGAGTTTCCCGCAACCGAGTTCCGCCAATTTGGCGTTTAATTGATCAATGTAATCGGCGGCGGAAGCAGGGGGGACATCCCGCCCATCCAGCAAAGCATGGATATAAACACGGGAAAGTCCGTTTTTCTTTGCCAAAGCCACAAGCCCGTAAAGATGCTCGATATGACTATGCACACCGCCATCGGACAAAAGCCCCATGAAATGCAGGGCGCTGTTATTCTTTTTGCAGTTGTCGATCGCGTGCAAAAAGGCGGGATTTTCGAAAAAATCACCGTCTTGAATCGACTTGGTGATGCGGGTTAATTCCTGATAGACGATCCGCCCCGCGCCGATATTGGTATGCCCGACTTCGCTGTTGCCCATCTGCCCGTCCGGCAGGCCGACATCCAGCCCCGAAGCGCCGATTTGTGTGGTGGGGCATTGGCTGAAAATAGCGTCAAGACGGGGGGTATTGGCGGCGGCGATCGCATTTCCGGCGGTTTCCGCGCTGCAACCGAATCCGTCCATAATTGTTAAAACAATGGGTTTTTTCATACAGGTTCTCCTTATTTGCCGGCGGCTTTTACAATGACGGAGAAATCGCCCGCTTTCAGGGAAGCGCCGCCGATCAGACCGCCGTCCACATTCACTTTTGAAAGCAGTTCTTCCGCATTGCCGGCGTTCATGGAGCCGCCGTACTGGACGGTGACGGTTTCCGCGATTTCTTTCCCGTACATTTCCGCAATGGCGGCGCGAACATATCCGTTGCCTTCATCCGCCTGATCCGCCGTAGCGGTGACGCCGGTGCCGATCGCCCATACCGGCTCATAAGCAATGATAACATGTTTCAGTTGCTCTTCGGTAACATTGGTCAACGCCATTTTGGTTTGGAATTTCAATAAGGTTTCCGTATATCCCAGTTCTCTTTGCTCCAAAGTTTCGCCAACGCAAACGATCGCGTTCAGCCCCGCGTTGAGCGCGGCAAGCGTGCGAAGATTCACGGTTTGATCGGTTTCGGCAAAATACTGCCTTCTTTCGCTGTGACCGATCACCACATATTTCACGCCGGCTTCTGTTAACATATTGGCGGCGATTTCGCCGGTATACGCGCCGGAGGCTTTGAAATGCACATTTTCCGCCCCGATTTCGATATTGGAACCTTTGGCGGCTTCCACCGCGGCGGGAATATCGATTGCGGGAACGCAAAGTACCACTTTGCAATCCGCCCCGGCTACGAGAGGTTTCATTTCTTCAATCAAAGCGGCCGCTTCGGCGGGGGTTTTATTCATTTTCCAGTTACCGGCAATCACGGCCGGTCTTTTTGCTTTATTCATGATGATTCTCCTTTATCAATCGGAATCAAGGGTTGCCGGAATCCGGCAACCCTTGCGGTTTTATTTTATCGATCATTCAGTGCGGCAATGCCGGGGAGTTCTTTTCCTTCAAGGAATTCCA
>CACXFE010000070.1 GCA_902766855.1 Oscillospiraceae bacterium
GCTCGAAAACACACTCGATTTCGGTCGCAGAATTTTATCGGAAAACGGATTTTTGGGTTATGCAAGGCAAAAGCGCAGGAAATCCTGTCGGATTTCCGAGTATTTTAACGAAGCAAGGCACAAAAATCCTCCGCTAAAATCGGGTTTGGATTAGCGTGCTATGCTTAAGCATATGAAGACCAACGCAAAGGCGACCGCTCCGATCGGTTGCGGGGGATAAAGGAGTGCCGTGAATGCAGCTGAAAATTCAAAACGGTGTGGTAGAACTCTCGGGCGAACCGATTTTAAGCGAAGTCAATTTCGAGATCAACGATACCTCTAAAATCGCCGTGGTCGGGCGGAACGGTTGCGGGAAAACCACGCTTTTGAAACTCATCGCCGGGGAATATCAACCGGTGAAACTTGACAGCGATGAAAACAGTTTTTTTGCCGTTTCGGGCAAACCGAAGATCGGGGTACTCAACCAAATGGCTTTTGAAGACGACAATCGCACTCTGTTAGAAGAAATCCGCTCGGTCTATCATGAGATCCTGGCACAAAAGCAAGAACTGGAAGAAGCACAGCGTGATATGGAAGCCGTACAAAGCGAGGAAAACATCCGCCGTTATACGGCTTTGCTGGACGCATTTGATCGCGCGGGCGGATTTTATTTTGAAAAAGAATATGAGGGGGCGATCCGTCGCTTTGGCTTTGCCGAGGAGAAAGATCGCCGCCTTTCCGCTTTTTCCGGCGGGCAGAGAACCCGCATCGCCTTTTTGAAATTATTGCTCTCCAAGCCGGATATTCTTCTGCTGGATGAGCCGACCAATCACCTGGACATCGAGGCGGTGGAATGGTTGGAAGAATATCTGCAATCCTACAAAAAGGCCTTTGTGGTGGTTTCGCACGATCGGATGTTTCTGGATCGGGTGGCACAAACGGTGTACGAGATCGAATACGGCAAAACGGTGAAATATGCCGGGAATTATACGGCGTTTGTGGAAGAAAAGGCCAAACGCCGCGCATCGCAGGAAAAAGAATACATAGCGCAGCAAAAGGAAATTGAGCGTTTAACGGCGTTGGCAGAGCGTTTTCGCTACAAACCCACCAAAGCGGCGATGGCGCAATCTCAGTTGCGCCGGCTGGAACGCATGAAACCCGTGGAGCGCCCGCAGGCTTACGATTTAAAAACTTTTCATGCCGATTTTGAGCCGGAAGATCCCGGTGTGAAAGATGTATTGAGCGTGCAGGATCTGCAAATCGGCTATACGGCGCCGCTCGCTACGGTCAACCTTGAAATGAAACGGGGAGACCGGGTGGGCATCATCGGCGGCAACGGAATCGGAAAATCCACTTTTGTGCGCACCCTGATGGGGGAAGTGCGCCCGCTCGGAGGGCAGTTCCGCTTTGGGGCAAGGGTGCGTGTAGGGTATTTTGATCAGCAAATGGCGCAGATCGCGGGGCCTGCCACCGTGTTGGATGATTTTCGTGCCGCGTTCCCGGGCATTACGGATTTCGAGGCACGAAGCGCCTTGGGGGCGTTTTTGTTCAGCGGGGAAGATGTTTTTAAAACTTTGGAGCAGTTATCCGGTGGGGAGCGGGTGCGGCTGGCACTTTGCAAACTGTTGAAACGCCGCCCGAATTTTTTAATTTTGGATGAGCCGACCAACCATATGGATATTGTGGGGAAAGAAACGCTGGAAAGCATGCTTTCGCAATTCTCCGGCACGGTGCTGTTTATCTCGCATGACCGTTATTTCATTCAGAAAATTGCGGATAAATTGCTTTCTTTCGAACGCGAAGGAATTGCCTTTTTCCCATATGGATACGAGCAATATGCCGCCCGAAAAGAAGCGAAAACGGCGGAAAAAACAACGCCTGTCCCCGAGGAAACGAAGCCGAAGAAGAAATATACCACCCCCGCCAAAGAGCGCGGAAAACTGGAACGCGCGATCACCAAAACCGAAGAAAAGATTGCCGCGCTTGAAGAAAAGATCGGCGGTATGCAGGAAGAATTGAACTGGCAGGAAAATGCGACGGATTACCTGCGGTTATCTGAATTACAAAAGGAGATCGAAGCCGCACAAACCGAACTGGACACCGCCATGCAGGAGTGGGAAAGATTGAACGGGGAATATGAAAAATTGCTGTAATGTTTCGCAAAAGAAAAAAGCGATTGCCGCACAGTTTGTGCGACAATCGCTTTTTTAAAACACAAAATCAGGCTTTGCCGACAGAGCCGAACAACTCCATCTTTTCTTTCACGGTCGCTTTGATAGCGGCAGTGCCGTCCGCCAGCAGTTTGCGCGGATCAAAGCCTTTTCCTTCCAAATCTTTCCCCGCTTCGATATAGCGGCGGGTGGCCGCGGCAAATGCCAACTGGCACTCGGTATTAACATTGATTTTCGAAACGCCGAGAGAGATGGCTTTTTTGATCATATCAGCGGGAATGCCGGTACCGCCGTGTAAAACAAGCGGCATGGCGCCGGTGAGTTTTTGAATTTCATCCAACACATCGAAACGGAGGCCCGCCCAGTTGGCAGGATATTTGCCGTGAATATTGCCGATGCCGGCGGCCAACATGGTAACGCCGAGATCCGCGATCATTTTGCATTCGTTCGGATCAGCCACTTCGCCGCCGCCGATCACGCCGTCTTCCTCGCCGCCGATCGCACCGACTTCGGCCTCAATGGAAAGCCCGCGTTCGTTACAAATGCCAACCAGTTCTTTGGTTTTTTCAATGTTTTCCTCAATCGGGTAATGCGACCCGTCAAACATGATGGAAGAGAAGCCCGCTTCAATACATTTTTTAGCGCCTTCATAACTGCCGTGATCCAAGTGAAGCGCCACCGGCACGGTGATGCCCAATTCGTTGATCATGCCGTTTACCATCCCGACGACGGTGGTATACCCGCACATATATTTGCCTGCCCCTTCGGAAACCCCTAAAATGACCGGGGATTTTAATTCCTCCGCGGTTTGCAGAATGGCTTTTGTCCATTCCAGATTGTTGATGTTGAACTGACCGACCGCATATTTGCCGGCCTTTGCTTTGGTAAGCATTTCCTTTGCTGATACTAACATGATTTGTTCCTCCGTTTCAAAGAATTACCAAAAATATTGTATCGTATTTTTCCCCCGAAATCAAGTATTTCTTTGCACGGGGCAACTATTTTTTATAAACAGGGATCTTCGTTCACAACTTCGGGCGGCAGTTCCAACAGGCGCGGATCTGCCAAATACCGGCTCATTTTACGGAATGCCATGGCAAAATAACTGCCCGAACAGATCCGCTCATCCATCACCACGCCGAACGGCAGGGAGCGCACCAACACAACTTCCCCGTTTTCGCCGCGCTTCGGCACCTCCCGCATATTGCCCAGGGTAATAAACAGGCTGGTGGTGCCAAACTCATAACAATGGTGGTAGATATGGTTGGTACGGATCGAAGCCAGGTTGGAAATCGCAAGGCTGTTATGGAAGGGGGAAGCGTCAATGAGTTTTTTCGGCAGCAACCCGTGCTTATCCATCCAACGGAAAACAGCCACGCCGAAACGAACCAACCCCGGGATGCTTAATAAAATTTTGATCATCTTCTCGGTGCCGTTTTTTTCGGGCGTTTCGCGGTTTTCCGAAACATAGCGATTGATGGTATCGCTCACATCAAAAATCGTATCGGTTTTATTCAAGCGCATTTTGGACATGGTGCCGTTATCCGTTTCGCCGGATTTTAATACGACCATCGCCACCGTCAATTCATTGCGGGCATAGGCTTTGCTGTTGACAATAAAGCGGTTGATCAGCGGAAACTCCGCCACGGTGCGCACATATGCCGCGATAATGACTGCTAAATGGCTGATCTGTTTTCCTTCTTTGCGCCGCTCGTTCAAATAATGACGGATGGGATCATAAGGAATGTCCAAGGTGATCATATTCATGGAATCCACACGGTTTTTCATGATATAGGCCGCTACGGTATACATAGGGTCGGTATTGCGAAGGCGTTTGCCGTCTGCTCTTCTCATAGGCTCCAATCCTTATCGTTATTTTTTTATCAAAAATATCATAACACATTGCTTTTTTAATTACAACTATTTTTTAACAAAAAATGAACAAATTATAAAAAATCCAATACGGCGCGGTTGAATGCGGCCGATTGCTTGGCGGCGATAAAATGATCGCCTTTCAAAAAGAGCAGTTTCGCACCCGGGATGCTGCGGGCGATCAATCGCGTGTGGCGGGTGCGGATCATATCGCGGGTGCCGGCGATCACCAGTGTTTGCGCCCGGATGCCCGCAAGTTCATGGGGGGAAAGAAAGGGATCGTTCACCATCAGCCCCAACAGTTCGGCTTTGGCTTTTGCGCGTTCATCCTTGCCGGAAAACAGCCGCGCCGCGTAATATCCGATTTCGATCGGCAACTGATAACGCGCTTTCACGCCGCGCGGCGTAAGGTTGCCGCCGTTCAAAATCAGTTTGTCAACCCGCTCCGGGTATTTCAGGGCAAAGCACATGGCGATATTGGCGCCGTCTGAAAAGCCGAGGAGGTGTGCCCGGGAAAGCCCGTGCCGATCCATAAATCCGGCAAGGTCATCCGCAAAACGGCGGATCGTGAAGGCGCCTTCGCCCCGCGGCGTTTGCCCGTGCCCTCTGGTATCGGGTGCAAAAACATGAAAGCGGGTTGCAAACACCGGGATCTGGTTTTTAAAATAGCCGTTGTTTTCGCCGTTCCCGTGCAGCAGGATCAGCGGCTTGCCCTGTCCGGCTTCGGTATCATGCAGTTCAATATCCAAAGAAAACCCCTCCTTGTTCGGATGATCTTGCCGCCCCGCCCGGCAATAAAGCAGGGAACGCACGGCGCGCTCCCTTTCGTTTGATAAAAAACAATTTTAATTTTGATGGCGGGATTTCAGTTTATCCGGCAGGATATACGCAAAGGGATAGGCTACCGCACACAGGATCAGGGCGGCGATGATATCCACCAGAGAATGCTGTTTCAAAAACACCGTGGAAATGCTGATCACCACTGTGAGAGTTACATAAACGGTTTGCCACAACGGCGTGCGGAACGGCTTGCATTCCCAGGTGGTGAACAAAACCAAAAACGAGCCGGTGACATGCAAAGAAGGGCAAACATTGGTGTTGGTATCAAACCCGTAAAGAAACCTTACAATATCCACACAGAAGTTTTCCCGCGGAAATTCCGTCGGGCGGAGTTCCTGCTTGTTCGGGAACAACAGATAAACCAAAATGGTTACGGTGTAAGTAATCATGATGAAATACATCATTTTTTTAAAGGCGGGAATATCAAAAAACAGGGTATAGGCGTGCATTCCAAAGATAAAGAGAAACCAAAAATAATACGGAAAAATAAAGTATTCACAAAAAGGAATTTGCCAGTCAAGAGGAATTTCAATGGTGGTAAATTCAAGGGGGATAAAACGCTCCATTGATAGAAACATCAAGCCGTATACAGGCCAATATAACAAAAGCAGCAAATGACGGAATTCGGGTGAGGTCAGGTTCCCCGGCCTTAATTTTTTATAATTCACCATAAACCAAATCGAGATCCTTTAATATGGAATTTTTAATTTCCTCCGGCGCACAGGTGCGAAAACCTGCCCGGAGTGCGTCAGACATGGCCGTGAGTTGCTCCCGGTTGCGCAGGGTGGCACACACGGTTTTAGAAAGGGAGTAGAGATCGGCTTCGGTTTGCCCGAAACCATGTTGCAGGAAAAATTCAATATTGCGGGTTTCACAACCCGGCACCGCGTCAATAAAAAAGATGGGAAGCGCTTTGACTGCCGCTTCGGTACTGCTTAATCCGCCCGGTTTTGTGAGAATTAAGGACGCGGCGTCCATGTAAAGCGACATTCTGGTAGTGTAGCCGATCACACGCATATTATCGGGAGGCGGATTTTTGGTAAAGGCTTTGTAAAGCCGCTTGTTATTTCCGCAAATGACTACCAGCATCGCGTTTTCCGGCAGGTTTTCCCGGATGTTGTCCGCCAGGTCTTTGATCGGGCCGCAACCCATGCTGCCGCACATGAGCAGGGCGATTTGTTTATCCGGCGGGAGGGAGAGGCTTTTCTTCGCTTTTTCCGGCGGCTCGGCGTGATAAAACGCTTTGCGTACCGGGATGCCGGAGGCAAAAAGCCGCTCTTTCGGGATCCCGTTACCGGCAAATTCCGCTATCAGTTTTTCATGCGGAATAAAATACCGATCCAAAAAGGTTTGATTGACGCCCGGGGAGCAGGTATAATCGGTTGCCACAAAATAAGAACGCAGGGCAAGGTGGCGGCGCTTTTTTAAATCGGTGACCATCATGGCGGAAAACACATGGGTGCAGATAATCGCGTCAAACGGGTTTTCCTCCAAAAAAGCGGCAAGCGAATCACAGCCTTTGGTAACCAGGTCATAAATCAGACCCTCATTGCCCTCTTTCATGTGATTCTCTTCAAACCGGTAACTCACCCCGAACAGTTTCGGCAGTTTGCGGTAAATAAACACATGACCTTTGCTGATCAGTTTCGATTTTTCCGGCGACCAAAATGCCAGCGCGTCACGGATTTCACAATCAATATGCTGTTCGTCAAAACAGTCTTTCAAGGCTTTGGCGGCGGAGTTGTGCCCTTCTCCGGTATTACAGGACAGGATCAGCATACGCATGAGCGCGTTTCTCCTTTCGTTTTATCATTTTTTCGCGCAGAATGATCAAATGCGGGCGATTGTAACGCTGGATCAGAATAAACGGAACATTACAGCCGACATACACGAAAATCAAGATCACACCGATGTAATTCTTCCAAAAGAAATAAATGCCGACAGAAAAAATGCAAAGCCAGTGATGAATACATTCCGCCACACAGGTTTCTTTGATCAGGGCGTCGATCTGCTCGCTTTCGGCATTCGGCCCGATCCGTTTCGGCAGCATATCCCGCATGATGCGGCTCATATCCGGCAAGCGGGTTTTCCAACGGCGGATCCCGATTACTTTATACAGTTTTCCGCTCCGTTCAAAGGGAAAAGAACAAAACGGAAACCGGGTTTCGCAAAACAGGCGCCGTGGAAGAGATTCCCCCACATAATGCGCGAGAATCCCGATCACCGCAACATAAATAACGCTTTTTAAGAAAGCCATCGTTCTTTTCATCACCCTTTTTGCAGGATAACACCATATCAACACTGATTACAGTATAGCATAAAAATGGGCGTCTGGCAACCATAAAGTCATTACGATTCCCGAATTTCAATGGGAATCCCGTTGAGTTCCACGCCTTCCTCCGCCCGGATCAGGATATATTTCACCCCTCCGATCACGCGGGTTTCCACCAGATCGCCGCGGTCGGGATTGATTTTGATGCTTACATCCGCTGAAGAAAGTTCCAGTTTTTTGGATTCGATGATGTTGGCGGGGCAAATTTTAGCGGCGGAGCCGAAGGTGCGGTCATACCGCTGTTCAAAGGCGGCAATACGGTCGGGATCGGCGTCGTTTTCCCGCAGAACGCTTGCGATTTCACTTTTGGAAAGCCGCAGGGTTTCCGGCTCTTTGCGCTCTTTATGTTCGGCAATAATGGCACCGACGGTTTCCCGCACTCCTTCCATCATTTCAAAGGTGCAGTCCTCCGCCAAAGATTCCCGAAAGACCGATCCGAAGGCTTCCTGCTGCACAGAAGCGGGGAGGGGCGGCTTGACGCCGAAAAGTGCGCCGGTCAAAGCCGAGTGATCGGCATAGGTGTCTTTTGTGTAAAGCAGGGTGCCGTAGAGGTTGGCGGCGCGATCATCAAACGCGGGAAATAAAAACCCGAGAACGGGGGAAGATACCACCGAGTTTGCGGCTAAATTTTTAAAAGTATGGTCAAAAGCGGCAAAACTCAAAAGCGGTTTGGTCAATTTGATCGGGCAGACCGAGCAGATAAAATAGGAAAAAACATGGGTGGATTCTTCGGATTTTTTCCCGTCTTCCCCGTAGGTGAAAACATCATAGGATTCGGTGGCAAACAGGATCAGATAACTGCCCTCCATCCGCACTTGGGTTTTGATCGCTTCGATCACTTCCTTTAATGCCTCCTCATCCCGCAAAGCGGAATCCCGCAGGCGTAAAAGGCGCTTATGCTCTTGCCCGTTTAAAACCTGTGCGTTTGGAAATTCCAGATCGATCAGGTTTTTCCCCATCCCGCCGGACAGGGTTTTACGAAAGAGGGAAAGCACGGCTTCGGTTTCGTCTTCCGTAAAAGAGGCGAGGGGTTGGGAAAACGCGGTAACGGTTTCCCCTTTCTCATTCACAAGACAGCCTTTGATGCTGACAATATTATTTTTTTGGGAATGAAAGCGCCGGCGTAACTCGGCGGTTTCCTTTTCGTTCATAACAATCACCTTATCTTTCAGGACGCAAAACGCGATGCGGCATTGCGATTTTTTGATTATAGCACGAAACCCCCTTTTTTTCAACCGATAACTTTTTTAAGATTTTATTAAAATAGAGCGAACGGAAAATAGGGGTTGTATTATCGGGGGAAAAATGGTAAAATAATGTCAACCGAACAAATGCCGGCACACCGCCGGTATTTGCGAAAAAGCGTTGTTTGAACGCTTCTTTTAAATCTTTGATTTGTTCAGCATGCATTTCAATAAATCTGTCTATCGTAATTGTAAGAAAGGGAATTTAACCATGAAACCATATGATGTATTGATTGTGGGA
>CACXFE010000071.1 GCA_902766855.1 Oscillospiraceae bacterium
AAGGAAGCGGTGCGCGTTACAAAAAACGGGAAAATCGGGGTGATCGGCACCGCGGCAACCGTGGCCAGCGGCAGCCACAAGCAGGCGATTGCATCCATCCGCCCGGAGGCACAGGTAATGGCTTGCGCCTGTCCGCTCTTTGTTTCGATCGTGGAAGAAGGGTGGCTTTCGCCGGATGATACGGTGGTGCGGGAAATCGTAACGCGCTATCTTCGCCCGATTATGGACTTCGGCGCGGATACTTTGATCCTCGGCTGTACGCATTACCCCCATTTGCGGGCGGCTATCCGTGCGGTGGCGGGGGATGTTACTTTAATTGATCCCGGTGTTGCGGTGGCGCACGCCGTGCAGGATTATTTAAGAAAAAATAACCTTCAAAACGATCGCGAAACGGGGAGTTGCCGCTTTTATGTCAGCGATAAACCGCAGTCTTTCCAGAAAACCGCCTCGATTCTGCTCGGTGAGGAAATTGACGAAGCGAAAGTGGAACAGGTGGAGTTGAAAAATCTATGATCAAAGATGTTATCATTGATATTAAAGGCACCCAGGAAAACGATGAGGGAAAAAATGTAATCGAACTGAATACCGAAGGGCGCTTCGGCAGCAAGGACGGCGAATATTTTTTAAGTTATGATGAAGGGGAATTATCGGGACTTGGAAATGTGAAAACCGTGTTGGTGGTACGCCCGGATCACTCGGTACTGCTTACGAGAAGCGGATCGCTGGAAAGCCGGTTTGAAATCGAAGCGGGGAAGCGCAGTCTTTCTGCCTATCATACCCCGGAAGGGGAAATGATGCTGGGCTTTTACGGGGAATCGGTTGAACACGATTTATCCGAGGAAGGCGGTAATATCTCCATGGTTTATACGATCGATTCCAATTTGGAACTGGTCAGCCGTAATACAGTCAAAATATCTGTCAGAGGAGCGCAGTAAATGTCATATCTTGTTGCCAAAACGAAAGAACAGGTGAAGGAGGCTCTGATCGCCGCCGCCGAAAAAGCCATGGCCGCCGGGGATCTGCCGCAGGCGGAACTGCCGGATTTTACCATTACCGTGCCGCCCAATCGCGAGCATGGAGATTACGCGGTAAACGCCGCGATGATGTGGGCGAAAGCGTTTCAAAGCGCCCCGCGCAAAATCGCGGAAATTTTGCTTGAAAAGGCGGATTTCGCGGGAACCATGATCGATCACGCGGAAATCGCCGGCCCCGGATTTATGAATTTCTTTTTATCAGATTCCTATTACGCCGGGATCCTGATGGATGCCTGTGACAAAAAGGAAGCATATGGGACAAGCCGTTACGGCGAAGGAAAGCGCGTTTTGGTGGAATTTGTTTCCGCTAATCCGACAGGGCCGATGCACATCGGCAATGCCCGCGGCGGCGCTTTGGGCGATTGCCTTGCCGCGGTGTTGGAAGCGGCAGGCTACACGGTAGAGCGTGAATTTTATATCAACGACGCGGGAAATCAGATCAACAAATTCGGTTTATCGCTCGATCTGAGGTATCTCCAATTATACCGTGATGGCATCGAAATGCCCGAGGACTCCTATCATGGGGAAGATATTATCGAACACGCCAAGGCGTTTGCCGCGATTCACGGGGATTCTTATGTTGCCAAATCCGAAGAGGAACGCCGCAAAGCATTGGTGGCGTTTGCTTTGCCGAAAAATATCGAAGGGTTAAAAACCGATCTTGCCAAATATCGCATTCACTATGATACCTGGTTCAAAGAAAGCACCCTGCATGAGAACGGGGAAACCGCCCGGATGATCGACCTGTTGAAACAAAGCGGATATACTTACGAAGAGGAAGGGGCGCTTTGGTTTCAAGCCACGGCTTTCGGTTGTGATAAAGATTTTGTGCTGGTACGCGCCAACGGTTTTCCGACCTATGTGGTGCCCGATATTGCGTACCATTATAACAAACTGGTTACCCGCGGGTTTGATAAAGCCATTGATATTTTAGGGGCGGATCATCACGGTTATGTGCCGCGCCTCAAAGCGGCTTTGACCGCGCTCGGGATCGATGCCGACCGGCTGGACGCGGTTTTGATGCAGATGGTGCGCCTGGTGCGCGACGGCGAGGTGATCAAGGCCTCCAAACGCTCCGGCAAGGCGATCACGCTGGTCACCCTGCTTGATGAGGTGCCGATCGACGCGGCGCGCTTCTTCTTCAATTTGCGGGAGCCGAACAGTCATTTTGATTTTGACCTTGATCTTGCCGTGAACGAATCGAACAGCAATCCGGTTTATTATGTACAGTACGCGCATGCCCGTATATGCAGTATTTTCCGCAATTTGGCGGAGGACGGCATTACCCCGCGCGCTTGCACGGAAGAAGAACTGAATCTCTTAAAAGCGCCGGAAGAGCGGGAACTGATTCTGCATATTGCGGCTTTGACCGATGAGATCATCCAAGCCGCCAAAACCTATGATCCGGCACGCATCACCCATTATGTGACCGAACTGGCCACGAAATTCCATAAGTTTTACGCCGCTTGCCGCGTGAAAGGAATCGATGAATCGCTGATGCAGGCGAGGCTGACGCTTTGCGCCGTGACGGCAACGGTTTTGAAAAATGTTTTAACACTGATGAAAATCGGTGCGCCGGAAAAAATGTAAGGCTGAAAGGGGAGAACACCGCAATGGAACGAACCGAGAAAAATCTGACCATGATCATGGATCTGTATGAAATGACCATGGCAAACGGCTTTTTTACAAGCGACATGAAGGATACCATCACCTATTTTGATATGTTTTTCCGCCGCGTACCGGATGACGGCGGCTATGCCATCATGGCGGGGATCGAACAACTGATCGAGTATATGAACGATCTGCATTTTACGGATGAGGATATTGCCTATCTTGAAGGGCTTCATTTGTTTTCGCCGGAATTTATTGACTATCTTCGTGATTTTAAGTTTTCCTGTGATGTGTGGGCGGTGCCGGAAGGCTCGGTCATCTTCCCGCAGGAGCCGATCGTGACCGTTCGCGGCCCGGCAATGCAGGCACAGATGTTGGAAACCATGCTGTTGCTGACGGTGAATCACCAGTCTTTGATCGCCACCAAGGCCAACCGCATCACACGCTCGGCACAGGGGCGGCCGGTCATGGAGTTCGGCGCCCGAAGAGCGCACGGCTCCGGCGCCGCTTATTACGGTGCGCGTGCCGCGATCATCGGCGGATGCACCGGCACTTCCTGCGTGTTGACCGCGAAAGATTTCGGCGTGCCGGCTTCCGGCACCATGGCGCATAGTTGGGTGCAGTTGTTCGATGACGAATATACCGCCTTTAAAACTTATGCGGAAAAATACCCGGATAGTTGCTTATTGCTGGTGGATACCTATAATGTGTTAAAATCCGGCATTCCTAACGCGATCAAGGTATTTAATGAAGTGTTGGCGCCGCTCGGAAAACGCCCGCTCGGGATCCGTATCGACAGTGGGGACATCACCTATCTTACCAAACGCGCCCGCAAAATGCTGGATGCGGCGGGGTATCCCGATTGTAAAATCTGCATTTCCAATTCGCTGGATGAGTACCTCATCCGGGAATTGATCCAGCAGGGCGCACAGATCGACAGTTTCGGCGTGGGCGAACGCCTGATCACCGCGTCAAGCGAGGCGGTTTTCGGCGGGGTCTACAAACTGGCGGCGGTCGATAAAAACGGAACCGTGACGCCGAAAATCAAGATCAGCGAGAATACCGCGAAAATCACCCTTCCGGGTGTAAAAATCCCGTGGCGTTTATACGATCGGACAACCGGCAAAGCGATTGCGGATGTGATCACGCTCGGGCATGAAAAGATTTCTTCGGATGAGCCGTATGAAATTTTCGATCCCGAACACACCTGGAAACGCAAGGTGGTAACCGATTTTGTTGCCAAAAAATTACAGGTGCCGATCTTCAAAAACGGGCGGCAGGTATATGATTCACCGTCCGTGAAGGAAATCGCCAAATACCGTGCGGAGCAGGTGGATTCTCTTTGGGATGAAGTGACGCGCTTTGAAAATCCGCATACCTATTATGTGGATCTTTCGGAAGACCTTTGGCAGTTGCGGAACGATTTACTCAACAAACTCTCATAAGGAAGATCAAAATGAAAAAAATCATTTGTCTGTTTTTGGCTTGTTTGCTTTTCTTCGGGCTGACAGCCTGCGGGGGAAAGAACACTTCTTCCGACGATGGCGCGACGGTGGATCTCGAATACTATGCGCAACTCGGCAAAATCCCGGAATGCCCTTACAAATTAGGGGATGATGTGGATGCCGTGAATGCGGAATTATCCGAGCGGGCCGCCTCTTATCACGGCGGGGAAAACGGCGATACTGTGATTTATAATGTGACCGAAGGGGAGCAATCGGTTTGCATTGATAACGGTCTGTTTTTATATTATTATGAGATCGCCAAGAAGGAAAAAGGACTTTCTTTCATTGTGGATTTTGCGACCGCGTACGGTTTTGACATCGGTACGATCAGCACGGAAGTAAAAAAAGCGTTTTCCGCGTATCCTTGCACCGAGCGGGACGCTGACGCGGAAGAACTGTTCTTTTTATACGGTTCTTCCGGTACGGTTTTAGAATATCAGTTCGGCAGTCGGAGCGTGTGGTTTGTCTTTGAAGATAACAGTTTATGCGCCACCGTGATTACCGACCGCGAGAACTGGCGTTTATGAAAGGTGAACATATGGCACAGAACAATTCAGAAAATCAAGCAATATTGCCGATCCTTGCCCTGCGCGGGCTGGTGTTGTTTCCGGGAACGGCGCTGACTTTTGATGTGGTGCGCACGCGTTCTCTCGCGGCGATCCGATATGCGATGGATCATGATCGGATGATCCTTGCGGTCACGCAAAAAGATGCGTTTACAGAGGAAGCCAAGGCGGACGATTTGTATGAAATCGGGTGTGTTGGCAAATTGCGCCAAGTGTTGAAAGTGACCGATGAAATGTCCAAAGTGGTTTTGGAAGGCGTTTCGCGCGTTTCCCTGCACGAGGTGTACGAACGCCCGGATTGCCTGTTCGCGGCGGCGGAACTTTTGGGGGACGCGCCCGTTAAAAACCGCCCGATTTATGTGGAAACGGTTTTGCGAAGAGTGAAAACACAGTTTGATAAATTTATCAGCGTGTTTCACGGCATTGCGCCCGATGTGACTTTGCGGGTCACGGCGGCGGATGATCTTGGGTTTCTTACCGATTTTATTGCCGCGAATATTCCGGCACCGTATGATGATAAGCAGTATGTTTTAGAGCAGCATGATGTGATCCGCCGGGCGAAAATTCTGATCGATTTATTGGAAAAAGAACGCGAAATTGCCAAAATTGATCAGCAAATCGGCGCAAAAACACGGGAAGCGATCGACGAAAATCAGCGGGAATACTATCTGCGCGAGCAGATCAAGGTGATCAGCAGCGAGTTGTACGGGGATGACGAAGTAGCCGAATCGGAAGAATACCACGAGCGCATTGAAGCGATGAACGCACCCGATGAAGTGAAAGAAAAACTGCATAGCGAAGTGTTGAAACTTTTTAAAATGCCGCCCGGATCTCATGAAGGAACGGTGATTCGCGGGTATCTTGATACCTGCCTTGCTTTGCCATGGAATGAAGTGACGCAGGCCAAAGTGGATTTAAAACGCTCTGCCAAGATTTTAGACCGTGATATTTACGGGATGCAGAAGGTAAAAGAACGAATTTTGGAAATGCTTGCGGTATATGCGCTGGCGCCTGATATGAAAGGGCAGATCCTTTGCCTGATCGGGCCGCCGGGCGTGGGAAAAACCTCCATCGGCAAAACCATCGCGGAGTGTATGGGCAGAAAATTTGCCCGCATTTCTCTCGGCGGTGTGCATGATGAGGCTGAAATTCGCGGGCATCGCAAAACCTATATCGGTTCGATGCCGGGCAAAATCATTGACGCCGTAAAAAACGCGGGCAGTGGAAATCCGCTGATTTTGCTGGATGAAGTGGACAAACTCGGCAATGATTATCGCGGGGATCCTTCCTCGGCGTTGCTCGAAGTGCTTGACCCGGAGCAAAATAATACCTTTGTGGATCATTTTATCGAAATACCGTATGATTTAAGTAAGGCGGTCTTTATCGCAACCGCCAATACCGCGGCAACCATTCCCGCGCCGTTGCTTGACCGTATGGAAGTGATTGAGATCGCGGGATATACCAGGGAAGAAAAATTCCAGATTGCCAAGCGGCACCTGATCCCGCGGCAGATCACACGGCACGGATTACAGCCGAAACAACTGCGTTTTGCCGATAGCGCCATTTACGCATTGATTGATTTTTATACCCGTGAAGCCGGCGTTCGGAAACTGGAACGCACGGTGGCGTCCCTTTGCAGAAAATCCGCCAAGCGGATTGCTTCGGGGGAAGAAAAGCGGATCTCTTTGAAAGCGTCCGACGCCGAAGCCATGCTCGGGAAGCACCGTTATCGCCCCGAAGTCATTTTAGAGCAGGACGAGATCGGCATCATCAACGGCCTTGCCTGGACAAGCGTAGGCGGAGAAATCATGCAGTTGGAGATTTCTTCCATGCCGGGCACCGGGAAGATAGAACTGACCGGCTCACTCGGAAATGTGATGAAAGAATCGGCCGCGGCGGCGATCAGTTATGTGCGTGCAAACGCCGATCGTTATCACATTGATCCCGATTTTTACAAAACTTGTGATATTCATATTCATGCCACCGAAGCCGCAATCCCGAAAGACGGGCCTTCTGCCGGCGTTACGATGACGGTGGGGTTGATTTCGGCATTGGCGGGGCTTCCTGTACGGCGCGATATTGCCATGACCGGGGAAGTAACCATTCGCGGGCGCGTGCTGCCGATCGGCGGCCTGCGCGAAAAATCCATGGCGGCTTATACCGGCGGGGTGACCACCGTTTTCATCCCGAAAGAGAATGTGTCCGATCTTGACGAGGTGGATGAGGTCGTAAAATCGCATCTCTGTTTTGTTCCCGTTTCGCAAGTGGATGAGATTGTGCGGCAGGCTTTGGTTTTCCCGGAGCATCATGAATCGCCCGAGCCGGCGCATTACGGGGTAATCCCCGCGAAAGAATCCCCCCAAGCGGTGAGACAATGAACATAAACTATCAACAAGCGGTTTTTGAAAAATCCTTTGCCACGGCAGAGCAGTTACCCCCTTCCACTTTGCCGGAAATTTGCTTTTCGGGGCGTTCGAATGTGGGGAAGTCTTCCTTGATCAACG
>CACXFE010000072.1 GCA_902766855.1 Oscillospiraceae bacterium
AAAGAACAGAGAGAAAAGAGAAGAACGAATAGTGAAGAGTGAAGAGAACAAAAAGAAAAAGCCGCTTATGCGACTTTTTCTTTTTGGTGCCGCTGACCGGACTTGAACCGGTACGGTATCGCTACCGAGGGATTTTAAGTCCCTTGTGTCTGCCTATTCCACCACAGCGGCATATATATTATAATAAATGATTTGCCTTCATTTGTCAAGTTTTTTTGTACGATTCCATCCAATAAAAAGGCAAATTTTTAAGCCTGCACACATCAGGAAAGCCGGCCGCGAAAAGCCGGCTGTTTCCCGATGTGTATTTTGCTTTTTTAACATGGGGTTTATGCCATATCAAGATACCGGCAAGCCGCCAACGCCGCGGTTGCGCCGTCCGCGATCGCGGTAGCGATCTGTCTGATCCGTTTTGAACGGCAATCCCCCGCCACAAACAATCCCGGGGTTTTGGTTTCGCAATTTTCATCCGATTCAAAATAGCCGTAACCGTTCAAATCGGCAAGATCGGCAAACGGTTCATTTTCGGGGATCAGCCCGATTGCCACAAACAAACCGTCGCAAGCGATCTGTTGCGTTTCGCCGGATTCGGATTTTGTGATCTCCACCCCGCTAAAAGCACCGTTTTCCCGAAGCAAGCGTGTGATCTTTACCCCGGTGAAACTTTCGACATTCGGGCGGGCAAATAAAACTTCCTGCAACCGGGTTTCCCCCGTGAAAACAGGCAGATCCTGCAGCATGATAACCTTCTCGCACTTTTCCGCAAGCAACACGGCTTCCTGCAAAGCGGAGTTGCCGCCGCCGGCTACGCAAACCGTTTTGCCGGTATAAAAATCCCCGTCACAAACCGCGCAGAAGGAAATCCCTTCCCCTACCAGTTCTTCTTCGCCTTCCAGCCCTAACATACGGTGTTTCACGCCGGTTGCCACGATCACCGCCCTCGCTTCAAAAGCACTTCCCTCTTCGGTGAGAACGATTTTTCGGTCGCTCTCCGTGCGAATACCGTTGACCGTTTCAAACTCGATCTCCGCACCCTGTGCCAAAATCTGATCCAGTGTGTGATCGGCAAACTCATTCCCGCTCATCGAAAGGGTGCCGGGATAATTTTCCACCTTGGGGGAATGTGTGATTTGACCGCCAAAGCCGCTTTTTTCGATCACCAAAACGGTTTTCCCGTTCCGGCGGGCATACAAAGCCGCCGTCATTCCGGCGGGGCCGCCGCCGATCACGATGATATCATACATACTTTTTTCGCCCTTCTTTCAAAAAACGGCGGGCAGAAATTGCATCCGCAGATTCTGCCCGCCGTGACTACGAGTGTTTACTGTTTTTGCATCAGCCAACCCTTGATATCGGAAACACCGCGGAATTTCTCAAATCCGTCACCTTTCTCGATCACCAATGTCGGCGCTTGTTTAATGCCGTATTTTTCAACCAGTTCGCGCTCTTCATTCGCATTCAGTGCGGTATATGCCACACCCGCGCGATCCAGCAACGCCGCCGCGGCTTTACAATTCGGGCAGGTCGGCGTTTTGAAAAGCAAAACCGTGCCGCTTTCCGGGGCGCATGCCGCCGGTGCCGCCGCTTCGGCTGTTTTCTGCTCGGCAGGCGCTTCGTCTACCGGGGCGGGATTCGGGCCGGTGTGCGTTAAAGTGGAGCGACCGATGTTATAAACCTTGCGGTCTTTATACTCCTGCGCCTTCCCGTCGTTCCAGTTCTGTACCGGGCGATAATATCCGGTAATCCGGCTGTAAACCTCAGTCTTCTGGCCGCAAATCGGGCATACCGTTTGTTCCCCGGTCAAATACCCGTGGTCTTTACAGACCGAATAAGTCGGCGACATGGTGTAATAAGGCAACTTATAGTTTTCCGCGATCTTGCGCACCAAGTTGGCCGCCGCTTTCCAATCAGGCAATTTCTCGCCCAAGAAAGCATGGAATACCGTGCCCGAGGTGTACAAGGTCTGCAAATCATCCTGTATATCCAGGGCGGAGAACACATCCTCGGTATATCCTACCGGCAGGTGCGAAGAATTGGTATAATAAGGCGTACCGTTCATGTTGGCTGTGATAATATCCGGGAATTCTTCTTTATCGTGCTTGGCAAAACGGTAAGTGGTGGATTCCGCCGGCGTGGCTTCCAGATTGTAAAGATCGCCGTATTCCTCCTGATAATCGGACAGCCGCTCACGCATATGGTTCAGCACATCCCGCGTAAAGCGTTGAACACGGGCGTCTGTCAGATCAGCGCGCAGCCATTTCGCATTCAGCCCCACTTCGTTCATTCCGATCAAACCGATGGTGGAGAAATGGTTGTTAAAGGTGCCGAGATACCGCTTGGTATAAGGATACAGGCCTTGTTCAAGCAGTTTGGTAATCACCGTGCGCTTGACTTTCAAACTGCGCGCGGCAATATCCATCAAATTATCAAGCCGGGCATAAAAATCCTTTTCATCGGCCGCTAAATAAGCGATACGCGGCATATTGATCGTTACCACGCCGATCGAGCCGGTGGATTCGCCCGAGCCGAAGAAACCGCCTGATTTTTTGCGGAGTTCACGCAGGTCAAGGCGCAAACGGCAGCACATGGAGCGAACATCGCTCGGCTCCATATCGGAATTGATATAGTTGGAAAAATAGGGCGTGCCGTATTTGGCGGTCATT
>CACXFE010000073.1 GCA_902766855.1 Oscillospiraceae bacterium
CCAGGCCCAAAAAAGTTTTAGGTTTCAAAAAACCAGTAGATTTATTTGAATTTTCACTCTCTAAGTGTTGCACTTAGTTTGACAATTAATCCTTTTCGTTCAAATCGCGGCAAAGCCTTTTTCCAGGTCTTCGAGAATATCGTCGATATGCTCTGTTCCAATGGAAAGCCGGATCGTGGCGGGGGTGATTCCCTGTTCTTTCAGTTCCGTTTCGGACAGTTGGGAGTGGGTGGTGGTTGCCGGGTGGATCACCAGCGATTTCACATCCGCCACATTGGCAAGCAAGGAAAAGATTTCCAAGTGATCAATAAACGCATGGGCTTCTTGCTGGCCGCCTTTTATTTCAAAGGTGAAAATGCTGGCGCCGCCGTTTGGAAAGTATCGTTGATAAAGAGCGTGATCGGGATGGTCAGGCAGGGAAGGATGGTTGACTTTGGCAACTTTCGGATGATTGGCCAGATATTCCACCACCTTCCGGGTGTTCTGCGCGTGGCGATCCAGCCGCAGGGAAAGGGTTTCGGTGCCTTGCAGTAAGAGAAATGCGTTAAAAGGAGAAATGGCAGCGCCGGTATCCCGTAAAAGAATCGCCCGGATATAGGTAACAAAGGCTGCCGGCCCTACCGCGTCCGCAAACGAAATGCCGTGATAACTGGGGTTGGGGGCGGCAATCGGCGCGTATTTCCCACCGGCTTTCCAATCGAATTTACCGGAATCCACAATGATGCCGCCAAGCGTGGTGCCGTGCCCGCCGATGAATTTGGTGGCGGAATGCACTACAATGTCCGCACCATGCTCGATCGGACGGATCCAATACGGGGTGCCGAAGGTATTGTCCACCACAACGGGAAGGCCATGCCGGTGTGCCAGTTCCGCAATCGCGTCGATATCCGGGATATCGCTGTTCGGATTGCCGAGCGTTTCCAGGTAAATGGCTTTGGTGTTCGGGCGGATCGCCTTTTCCACTTCCGCTAAATCATGGATATTCACAAAAGAAGTGTCGATCCCGAAACCGGGAAGGGTATGAGAAAGCAGGTTATAACTGCCGCCGTAAATGGTTTTTTGGGCGACCAGATGATCGCCTTTCTGTGCGAGTGCTTCAACGGTATAAGTGATCGCCGCCGCGCCGGAGGCTACCGCCAGCGCCGCCACACCGCCTTCCAACGCCGCGATGCGTTTTTCCAGCACTTCTTGGGTGGAATTGGTCAATCGGCCGTAAATGTTGCCGGCATCCGCTAAACCAAACCGCGCCGCCGCATGGGCGGAATTATGAAAAACATAGGAAGTGGTTTGATAAATCGGAACGGCTCTCGAATCGGTTGCGGGATCGGGTTGTTCTTGCCCGACATGCAGTTGTAAAGTTTCAAAATGCAGTTTGCTCATGATGATTTCCTCTTTCTGTTTTGATTTTTAATAGGAAGCGAAGGCAATTTTGCACATTCGCCCAAAACGGAAATTGGCTCTGACTAACTGCTCAAAATCGGATGGCATATTCTCAACTCCATTTACCTACTATGTAAGTTGGTAATATGATAACACGCCTTTCCCGTTTTGTCAAGCATAAATTTCAACGGTTGAAAAGAAGGAGAAAACATGGTACAATAACAGCATCACAGGGCGAATCAAACAAACGGAGGAAAGAACATGAAAAAAATTTTCAGAATCGTGGCCTGCATCCTGGCTGCGGTCGTTTTAATAGCGGCGGGGTATCTCGCGTATGTCTTGATTGCCTATCATCGGTTGGGAAATCAGGTGATTACGCCGGAAGGCGCGGCTTTTTCCCCACAGGCGGATGGCGCTTACACCTTGGTTTCTTACAATGTAGGGTTTGGCGCCTATGAAGCGGATTACGGCTTTTTCATGGATGGCGGCGAGCAGGCGTGGGCCTGGTCGAAAAAGCGGCTGGATAAAAACTTGCAGAACATGGCGGAACTTTTGCAAGAAAAGCAGGCGCAGTTTTATCTGATACAGGAAGTGGATATTGATTCCACGCGCAGTTATCATGTTGATGAACGCCCGTATTTTACCTCCGCTCTTGGCGGGATGGCGTTTACTTTTGCGCAAAATTATGATTCTCCGTTTTTATTCTATCCGTTTTTACAACCGCACGGGGCTTCCAAATCGGGATTGCTGACCTTTTCCGCTTACCCGATCAGCGAAGCGAAGCGGGTGGAGTTGCCGGTGGAAACCGGCTTCACCAAATTTTTGGATTTAGACCGTTGTTATGCCAAAAACCGCATTTCCCTCGCGGATCACCGGGAATTGGTTTTGTATAATTTCCATCTTTCCGCCTACACATCCGATGGAAAAATCGCCAACGAACAACTGAAACTGTTGTTGGCGGATATGCAGGAAGAATTCCGGCAAGGGCATTATTGCATTGCCGGCGGAGATTTTAATAAAGATGTATTGGGCAATTCTTCGGCAATTTTCGGCACGCCGGAAACCGAATATACCTGGGCACAACCGATTCCCGAAGAACTGTTTGTGGGAATGCCCGTTTCGCTGATCGCGCCGATCGACCGGGAAAACCCGGTGCCGAGTTGCCGCAATGCGGATTCTGCTTATCACCCCGGGCAGTATGTGGTAACGGTAGACGGCTTTTTGGTAACGGAAAATGTGGAGGTATTGGAAAGCACGGTGCTGGATACCGGCTTTGCGTATTCCGATCATAATCCCGTACTCATGCGTTTCACTTTGAAAACCGAATGATAGAAAAACACCCGGAAGCGATTCTCGGCAAACGCTTCCGGGTGTTTTGTTATGGGTGTGGCTGTGACGGCGGGAAAGCCTCGGTATAATGCTGAATGGAATCGGAAATGATCGCCAATGCTTCTTGCTTCCCGCTGACTTCGTCAACCGCCGTAGTTTTGTTTTCCAGATTCTTATACACTTGGAAAAAATGCCGCATTTCATCAAAGATATGCCCGGGCAGTTGATCAATGTTTGTGTACATATTGTAGTTCGGATCGTTGAACGGGATCGCAATGATCTTTTCATCGTTTCTGCCGTTGTCGATCATGGAGATCACGCCGATCGGATAAGCACGCACCAGTACCAGCGGTTCCAGTGGCTCCGCGCAAAGAAGCAGGACATCGAGCGGATCGTTATCGTCCCCCAAAGTGCGGGGGATAAAACCGTAATTGGCCGGGTAATGCGTGGAAGTGTATAAAATGCGGTCTAACATGATCAGCCCGGTTTCTTTGTCCAATTCATATTTCTTTTTACTGCCTTTCGGAATCTCGATCACACAAACGAAATCTTCCGGTTGAATGCGCTCCGGCGCAATATCGTGCCAGATGTTTGACATAACAGGTATCTCCATTCTGCCGTGAAATCGGCGTTAATCGGGGAGGAATCTCCATAAGCAATACGGAGAAACGGGGGCGAGGTTTTCGTTGGTTTCGGAAAGACGAACCGCCGCCCCTCTTGATCACGGAATAAAAAGCAGGGCGTTCCGTTGAGCGGAGAAGCCCTGCTTTTCGTTCGTTAATTTTTCAGCGCTCTTTCCAACCATACAAAGCCGAAATCCAACGCGTCATAAAAAGAATCTTTCACGGTTTCTTTGACTACGCGATCTTTCTCGGGCAGTTGGGTATCGCTTTTCAGCAGTTTCACTTCCACTTTTCCGGGAAGTTCGTTTTCTCCCTGTTTCACGGTGGAAAGGATCGTGAAACGCACAACAAACGGCTCCGCCATGTCGCCGTAATAAATTTCATTTCCACAGCGCACGAGCGGTTTCTCTTTATACATTAAAAATTTGTTTTCCGCCATGATTACTCCTTTTTTTCTTTCGGCATTTCGCCGTAAAGATTGAAACGGAACAGCATGGTTTCGTCTTCCGGGTTGGTGCAGCGGATATTGGCTTCCGCCACTTCGGAATGTGTCAGGATGGTGCTTAACCCGATCATCTGGCAAAGTTTGGACTTCAAATTGAGAACATCGCCGTCTTTTGTTTCCAGATATACATCGCCTTTGCAATCATCGATCGCTTTGATAAAATCATCAAAATTGACATGATGAAGTTGAATCCTTGCATTGTCCATTTCATCCGACCTCCTAAATGTCTTCTGTTAAAAGTATAATCGAAAAATTGTTTTCTGTCAACCTAAACTTCGATTTCTTCCAGTTCTTGCAGCCAGACACGGGCAGCCGCATCCGACGGCTGGCGCCAATCTCCGCGCGGAGAAAGAGAAACCGTACCCACTTTCGGCCCATCCGGCAGGCAGGAACGCTTAAACTGCTGGGAAAAAAAGCGGCGTGTAAAAACTTTCAGCCATTGCAAAACGGTTTCGGGCGGATATGCGCCGGCGAACGCCGAAAGCGCCAATCGGAATATTTTTTTGGGGCTTTCCCCGAAACGCAGGAAGTGGTAAAGGAAGAAATCGTGCAGTTCGTACGGCCCTACCAAATCCTCGGTTTTCTGTGCGATCTCGCCGTTTTCTTTGGCCGGGAGCAATTCGGGGGAAACGGGCGTGTTCAAAATATCGTTCAGTACCGCCTCGATCTCTCCGCCGGAGCGTTTTGCTTCGTACCGCACCAGGTAACGAACCAGCGTTTTCGGCACCGAAGCGTTCACGCCGTACATGGACATATGGTCGCCGTTATAAGTTGCCCAACCGAGTGCGAGTTCCGAAAGATCCCCGGTTCCCACAACCAAACCGTTGATTTGGTTGGCAACATCCATCAAGACCTGTGTGCGTTCCCGCGCCTGGGCGTTTTCAAAGGTGACATCCTGCCGCGCCGGATCTTGCCCGATGTCGGCAAAATGCTGTTCCACCGCGGCGGCAATATTGATTTCGCGGAAAGAAACGCCTAAAAGGCGGCAAAGGGTTTCCGAGTTGGAGCGGGTGCGCTTTGTGGTGCCGAAACAAGGCATGGTGATGGCCTGAATGTTGTCGGCTTCCCGCCCGAGCAACCGCATGGTACGCACCGCAACCAGCAGCGCCAGGGTGCTGTCCAGCCCGCCGGATACGCCGATGACCGCCGCATCCGCCTTTGTGTGTTCCATACGCTTGCGCAACCCGTAAGATTGGATCTGCAAGATGAATTCGGCGCGCTTTTCCAGATCTTTTTCCTCCGCCGGAACAAAGGGGGCGGGGGAAAAGGCGCGGGTCAAAACGGTTTTGGTGATTTTTTGATCAAAAACGATCCGGCGACCGCCGCCCCGCGGCAGAAAATCAGTGTTTTTCCGCCGTTCGCCTGCCAACCGCAGCACATCGATTTCACTCACCGTCATATCGCGGCCGGCAAATGGCTCGTTTTCCGCCAACAGGGTGCCGTTTTCCGCAATCAGGCAATGCCCGCCGTAAACCGCATCCTGTGTGGACTCTCCAACAGAGGAGGAGGCCAGCACATAGCCCGCAAGTAAACGCGCCGAAGTGGCCTTGATCAACAGCCGCCGGTATTCGGCTTTGCCGATCAACTCGTTGGAGGCGGAAGGATTCAGAATGATCGCGGCTCCGCAAAGTGCCAGCCGCTCCGAAGGGGGCGCCACGACCCAGGCGTCTTCACACAGTTCCAGCCCAAAGGTGTATTCCCCGATTTTTTCATGGCAAAAGATCAGATCATTGCCGAAAGGAACCGGCTTGTCCGCCAGGAAAAGCACCTCGCCGCCCGCCAGCGCCTCGGCGCCGGTAAATTGCCGCTTTTCGTAAAATTCGCCGTAATTCGGCAAATGCGTTTTCGGGACGACGCCGATGATTTCGCCGTCAAATAAGGCGGCGGCACAGTTATATAACTTGGCGTTATATAGAAGCGGAACGCCGACCACCGTGACCGAATACTTCCCGCGGGTATAGGCCGCAAGATCTTCAAGCCCTTTTTTCGCGGCCGAAAGCAGAGAATCGGTCAAAAACAAATCACTGCAGGTGTAACCGGTCAGGCATAATTCCGGCAAAGCCAGCAAATGGATATGTTCCT
The DNA here is from genome assembly GCA_902766855.1 of Oscillospiraceae bacterium. Lineage (GTDB taxonomy): Bacteria > Bacillota > Clostridia > Oscillospirales > Acutalibacteraceae > UBA737. The sequence continues at coordinate 5,920 of CACXFE010000073.1, forward strand.
CGTCTGCCCGGTCGATCAAGTTTTTGATTTGTTCCAGATTGGCGGCAACATCCGCCACGGTGACCGCAGGCACCCCCGCCGCTACTTTAATAAACCCGTCACGCATAAAAACACCCTATCTTTCCAATACGCAAAATACGATGAAAAACTTTTGTTTCTTTATGATATTATCAGTTTATAGTCTTTTTCCGCGTTTGTCAATACGGAGAAAAAATAAAATAATTGTTAATTTTTTTGCAATCTTCTTGAATTTTGGAAAGAAAAGGTATATACTGTATAAGGCAAAAATTTGATTTACAAAAAGGAGAACACAACATGACAACGAACAAAACCGTACTCAAATGGCTGGATGAGGTGAAAGACCTTGTTTGCCCCGATCAAATCATTTGGATCGACGGAAGCGAGGAACAACTGGAAGCGATTCGCAAAGAGGCGGTCGAAACCGGCGAAATGATCAAATTGAATGAAGAAAAACTGCCGGGTTGTTATCTTCACAGAACTCGCCCGAATGATGTGGCGCGTGTGGAAGACAGAACATTTATATGCTCGAAAACCAAAGAAAATGCCGGCCCCACCAACAACTGGTGCGACCCGCAGGAAATGTATAAAAAACTGTATGACATTGCCCGCGGCTCTTACAAGGGCAGAACCATGTATATCATTCCTTTCTCGATGGGGCCGATCGGCTCCCCGCTTGCCAAAATCGGGATTGAAGTGACAGATTCCAAATATGTGGTCCTTAACATGGCGATCATGACAAGAGTCGGCAAAGCGGTCATGGAACAGTTGGGCGACAGTAACGACTGGGTGCGCGGCCTGCACGCTTCATGTGATATTGATCCCGAAAAGCGTTATATTTGCCAATTCCCGGAGGATAACACCATCATTTCGGTCAATTCGGCTTACGGCGGCAATGTTTTGCTGGGCAAAAAGTGTTTTGCGCTTCGCATTGCTTCTTACCAAGGCTGGAAAGAAGGCTGGATGGCAGAGCATATGCTGATTTTAGGGCTTGAAAATCCGCAAGGCGAAGTGCGTTACATTGCGGCGGCGTTCCCGTCTGCTTGCGGAAAAACCAACCTCGCCATGCTGATTCC
>CACXFE010000074.1 GCA_902766855.1 Oscillospiraceae bacterium
GGTAAACAAAACGCGGCAAGTTTCCCCTTCTGCTTGAATTTCGGTTTCTCCCATGCGGTGTTCCACGCGCATATTCGGATAATCCGATGCGTCAAACAGCAGGTCTTCGGGCAGCGCGCGCAGGGCGCGCCTTGTTTTTAAAAGACCGTCTCGGTAATCGAGATTCTCACAGGCGGTCAACTGCCCGTTGGCGGGATCACCCGGACAGTCCTGCAAAACCATGCCGCCCCCGAAATTCCTGATTCGTACAGTCTTGCTGCGATTTGATTCCGGCGCACCGAAACGCATGATCATCCCTCCCCCGGGGCGGGCAGAACATCGGAAATAGTGCCGATTCCCGCAAGTGCCGCCGCTCGTTTTGATTGATAAACCGTCGCCCATGCGCGGTTTTTTTCAAAATCGCCGTCTGATAAAGCGATCAATGCCGCCGTGCCGCAAAGAAGGGCTTCTTTGATCGGCGCGGATAGTTCTAATTCCGTTACCGGCGCAGGGATCGTTTGGCAATGCAGATCCGCTAAAATGCAGTTGATCTGATCAATCCCGCAAGTAGTTACTTCGTCCTGTTCGCAAATCCTGTGCGTATCGGAATACCCCAATAAAGACTCCGCTTGTCGATATATTTCATACCCTGTCATCGGCGCTTTCCTCCTCTTTGTTTATCAATGCCATGCGTTCAGGAAGCATGGCGTCCGGCACACGCTCTAACAACTCCCGCCTGCTGATCACGCCTTTTTCGAAAAGCGTGATCAAAGTTTCAAAAAGATTGCTTTCGCCGGTTATGGCGGGCGTTTCGGTTTCAACCTTGGTTGTTAAGATCAGATTGTGATACTCCGCCGGGTCAAACGGCATATAAGTAATGCCTTCTTTTTGCAGCACCTTGATTGCGCGTTTGCCGTAACAGGCGATCCAGAAATCCGCCCAGATCTTCGCCACTTCCTCCACAAAACCGAAAAATCTTTTCCGCATCATATCAAGCGGCAAAATAGCGGCGTTTCGCATGGCAAGCAACGCCGAAGCATTGTTCGGGCGGCTGTCGCCCAAAGCCACCTCGTTGGCGCCGTTCTGCGTCATGGTGTTGTTGATCAGATCTTGCAGACCGGCAGAAAACGCCGTGCCGGGGTTGGGCGGCACTACATATTGGAGAGCGCCCGAAACATCATCGTTTGTGCCGTATACCTTCACGATCTGCCCCGGCTCATTGGTGATCTGCTCGGGAACGGTATCTCCGTTGACCAGCATGATCGGCATGCCGGTCGTCATGGCAGACCAGACATTGGCGGTGATCATGCGGTTAATGGCGATCTGATTGGGGATCAGGTAGGTCACTTCGCTCTCTCCGTAAATCAGGCCGGCGCTTTTTTCCCATTGAAAAATCGCTAACGGATACAAGGTCAGACAGGTATCGAACACCGGGCGGATCACCGCGTGCTCCGTAACCTTCACACTTTTAATTGTATACCCGCCGCCTGCCTGATATTCCTTAAACAATTTGGTGATCACCGCCACCTTGCCGTCCTGTGCGTCTTCCGTGATTTGGCGCAGGGTGGTTTGATCCGCACCGAATTTTTGCGCCTCCGACAAAACTTCTTGCAGTTCGTGCCTGCCAAACAAAATCACAAAGGGTTGATTCTGTAATTCCGGCGTATACGGATCGGCAAAGCAGACATTTTCGATCGACAAAACTTCACAGTTGATATCACCGTTTAACGGGATCGTTTTTTGCCGGTCGGCATAGAGCCCGGTGCGGATGGCAGAGTCCCAATAGGTGTAAAGCACGCCGGTACCGCTGATGTAAGCGTCGCGCAGAACACGGCCTTGCAGCAGATCGAGTTTTACCCGGTCCGCCGTGGCGGAATAATGCCCGCTTAACGCATGTAAGCGCCGGTGAACGCCTGCTTCGTCCTTCGGATCGGGCGTACCGAATCCTTCTGCTTCAAAACGAACCGAAAAAGATTCGTTCAGAATTTGCGACATCTTAAAATCCCCGATCCGCTTGATCACATTGTGGCGTACCAACGGGCGCTCGTTGCCGCAACGCGCACCGTGCCATTGATCCCCGATAAAAAAGCGCTCATTCATGCGGGTTTGCTCGGTCAGACCGCGCCGCCCCATCGACGCCTTGAATTCCTGTGCGGAACGGTATTCGTTAAAAACAGAAATAGGTGTGTTTTGCATGGTCGTTTCCTCCTTGATTGGATGATGCCGCGGGATTCTTCCCGCGGCATACAAAATGAACGATCGCTTGATCATCCGATGGTATCGGACGCATCATGCGGTTGTTTACGAAACCGTGACCTTTGCTATGTTCGAGCGGATGCCTTCCGCACCGTCTACGATCACTTTGACGAAATAGTAGTATATTCCGGCGGTCAGCGTGGTGGGAATGGTCATACTGGCGGAAGTGGCACCGCTGATTTTAACGGCGCCGCGGCCGGATTCGTCTTCACACTGATACCACTGGTAGGAAAGCGTACCGCTGCTGGATGCGGCAACGCTCATAGAGCCGGAAATATTGCCGGCCGTCACATTCTTATTAGCAGGCTGGGTGGTGATCCGGATTTCGGGCGACACCCATGCCCATACCGCGTCTGCCCCGTTTTTCGATACGAATACATCGTAATAAATGCGGTAGTCAAACTTGTATGCGTCGGCATCCAGATTCTGTTCCGGGGTGAAAATGCGCATTTTCTCGGTTTTCTTCACAAGATGTGCGCCGGATTTCGGGCAAACCAACATATACACTTCGCGTGCCGCCGCGGCGGGTTTGAAACCGCCTGCCGCGTCAGACTGGAAGGTATAGGCGGTTTTCATCCGTTCGGATACCACCGGGATGATCGCCACACCGTTGAGGGATTTCACTTTCAGCGAAACATCCCCCTGCTTGAAATCCGAAACGGTAATCATGTGGGAAATTTCGGTGGAATTTTGCAGCGCGGCGTACATATAGTTATCAACGAACGCCACCAGTTCCTCATCGTATCCCACCACGGCCTGTACTTCGTTGATCAGTTTGCAAAGCGCTTCATAAGGTTTGGCAATATTGCCCGCAACCAGGTTGGAGCGA
>CACXFE010000075.1 GCA_902766855.1 Oscillospiraceae bacterium
CCGATCCTGCACCGACAGATCGAAAAGACGGATCGGCAATTATCCCCTTCCGTTGTGCCGATCCCGGGCGTGGCAGGCAACAACGGCGCAGGCGTTGCCGCACTGAAAGCCGCAGTGGAAAAAGCGGTCGGCTCGGATATTATTTTCAATAAATAAAGTTCAGAAGAAGGCTTAAAAGGAGAAATCAACATGACCGAAGGAACCATCACCAAGGTCGCAGGCCCTCTCGTCATTGCCGAAGGGCTGCGCGATGCGAATATGTTCGATGTGGTGCGTGTGAGCGACAAACATCTGATCGGTGAAATTATCGAAATGCACGGAGATAAGGCCTCTGTGCAGGTTTATGAGGAAACCGCCGGTTTAGGGCCGGGCGAGCAGGTTGTTTCCACCGGGAAACCCCTCAGCGTGGAATTGGGGCCGGGGCTGATCGGCTCGATTTTCGACGGGATCCAGCGCCCGCTGGCCGAAATCATGCGGGTAAGCGGCACCAACTTACAGCGCGGCGTGGAAGTGCCCTCCCTCTCGCGGGAGAAAAAATGGCATTTCACCCCCACGGTGCAGGTTGGTGATCAAGTAGTCGGAGGCGATGAGATCGGCTTTGTTCAGGAAACCGCGATCGTGCGGCATAAAATCATGCTGCCGCCGAAATCGGCAGGCACGGTGACCGAAATCACCGAAGGCGATTTCACCGTAGATGACACGGTTTATAAAATTGATAACGGCAGCGGCACCGAAGAACTGACGCTGAAACAATCCTGGCCGGTACGCGTGGGCAGACCGTACAAGCGCAAACTGTCCCCCGATATTCCGCTGGTAACAGGGCAACGCGTTATCGATACGCTTTTCCCCATTGCCAAAGGCGGTGTGGCGGCGGTTCCGGGGCCGTTCGGTTCGGGTAAGACCGTGGTACAGCACCAGTTAGCCAAATGGGCGGCGGCCGACATCATCGTTTATATCGGCTGCGGCGAACGCGGCAATGAAATGACCGATGTTTTGAACGAATTTCCGGAACTGAAAGACCCGCGAACCGGCAACTCTTTAATGGAAAGAACCGTGTTGATCGCCAACACTTCCGATATGCCGGTAGCGGCGCGGGAAGCCTCGATCTATACCGGCATCACCATTGCGGAATACTTCCGCGATATGGGATATACCGTGGCGCTGATGGCCGATTCCACTTCCCGTTGGGCGGAAGCCTTGCGCGAAATGTCCGGCCGTTTGGAAGAAATGCCGGGTGAAGAAGGGTATCCCGCTTACCTCGGCTCCCGTTTGGCACAGTTTTATGAGCGTGCCGGCCGCGTGATCGTATCGGGAAGCGGCGAAACCGAAGGCGCCCTTTCGGTTATCGGGGCTGTTTCGCCTCCCGGCGGGGATATTTCCGAGCCGGTTTCCCAGGCAACGCTCCGGATCGTTAAAGTGTTCTGGGGGTTGGATTCCGGCCTTGCTTACAAGCGGCATTTCCCCGCGATCAACTGGCTGACGAGTTATTCCCTGTATGCGGATTCCCTCGCCGATTGGTTTAACCAGACCGCGGGGCAGGATTGGGGAAAACTGCGCGGCAGATTGATGGCAATCTTGCAAGAAGAAGCCAAACTGGAAGAAATCGTGAAACTGGTCGGGATGGACGCCCTGTCCGCGCCCGATCGCCTGAAACTGGAAGCCGCGCGTTCCATCCGTGAAGACTATCTGCATCAGAACGCGTTTGACGATACCGATACCTATACTTCACTGGATAAACAGATTTTAATGATGCGGCTGATTCTGGCGTTTTATGATCAGTCGCAGGCGGCACTGGAAAGCGGCGCCTCGATCGAACGGATCGTATCCATGCCCTCGCGTGAGCGCATCGGTCGTTTTAAATACACACCGGAAGATCAGCGCGACGCGGAGTATCAGGAAATTATTGCCGAACTGACAAGCGATATTGAAAAAGCCTTGCAGGGCGAAGAAGAATAAGGGGGAATCATCATGCCAAAAGAATATAAAACCATACGGGAAGTCGCCGGCCCCCTTATGATGATCAGCGATGTGGAAAATGTCAAGTATGACGAATTGGGAGAAATCGAATTGCCGAACGGCGAAACCCGACGCTGCAAAGTGTTGGAAATCAACGGCACCAATGCGTTGGTACAACTGTTTGAAAACTCGGCCGGGATCAATCTGGCGGATTCCAAAGTACGCTTTTTAGGGCGCGGGATGGAACTTCCGGTTTCTCCCGATATGCTCTCCCGCGTGTTTGACGGATTGGGCAAACCGATCGACGGCGGCCCCGAACTGATCCCGGAAAAGCGGTTAGACATCAACGGCCGGCCGATGAATCCCGCTGCCCGCAACTATCCACAGGAATTTATTCAAACCGGCATTTCCGCGATTGACGGGCTGAACACCCTTGTCAGAGGGCAAAAACTCCCGATTTTCTCGGCTTCCGGCTTGCCGCACGCCAATTTGGCGGCGCAGATCGCACGGCAGGCAACCGTGCTTGGGGATCATGAACAGTTCGCCGTGGTATTCGCCGCCATGGGTATCACCTTTGAAGAATCCAATTTCTTCATTGATTCCTTCCGCGAAACCGGCGCGCTTGACCGCACGGTCATGTTTGTGAACTTGGCGAACGACCCCGCCATCGAGCGGATCGCCACCCCGAAAATGGCATTGACCGCCGCGGAATATCTGGCTTTCGACCTCGGCATGCAGGTGCTTGTTATCATGACGGATATTACCAACTATGCCGACGCACTGCGTGAAGTTTCCGCCGCGCGGAAAGAGGTGCCCGGCCGCCGCGGCTACCCCGGCTATATGTATACCGACCTTGCCACGCTGTATGAACGCGCAGGGCGGTTGAGAGGAAAAGACGGCTCGATTACCCTGATCCCGATCCTGACGATGCCGGAAGACGATAAAACGCACCCCATCCCTGATTTGACGGGATATATCACCGAAGGGCAAATCATTTTAAGCCGCGAACTTTATCGCAAAGGCGTTACCCCGCCGATTGATGTGCTTCCCTCCCTCTCCCGCCTGAAAGATAAGGGGATCGGGGAAGGAAAAACAAGAAAAGACCACGCGGCAACCATGAACCAGTTATTTGCCGCCTATTCCCGCGGGAAAGACGCCAAGGAACTGATGGTCATTTTAGGCGAAGCGGCCCTTACTGAGATCGACAAAAAATATGCCGAATTTGCCGACCGTTTCGAAAACGAATATGTTTCGCAAGGATATAGCACAAACCGCTCGATCGAGGAAACGCTGAACATCGGTTGGAAACTGCTTTCCATCCTCCCGCGGAGCGAATTGAAGCGGATCAATGACGCGACACTGGATCAGTATTACGGGAAATTTTAAGGGGGCAATACCATGGCTGTTTTAAATGTCAACCCCACCCGCATGGAATTGACCCGTTTAAAAAAGCAACTTTCCACGGCGGTGCGGGGGCATAAACTGCTGAAAGATAAACGGGATGAACTGATGCGGCAATTTCTTGATACCGTGCGGGAAACCAAGGTTTTGCGCGAGGAATTTGAAAAGCAACTGTCTGCTGTGAACAACAGTTTTCTTTCCGCTTCCAGCGTCATGTCGAAAGAAACATTGGATACTGCTCTTTTAGCGCCCAAACAGGAAGTTTATCTGGAAATTGCCACCCGCAATGTTATGAGCGTGGATATCCCGGTGTATCAAACCAAAACCCGCACCAGCGATCAATCGGATATTTTTTCTTACGGTTTTGCCTCCACCAGTTTTGAATTGGATGATGCGGTGGAAGGGCTTTCTTCCCTGCTTCCCACCATGTTGGAACTGGCGGAAAAAGAAAAGGCCGTAAAACTGATGGCGGATGAGATCGAAAAAACACGGCGGCGTGTAAACGCATTGGAGCATGTGCTGATCCCCCGTTATCAGGACACCATTCATTTCATCGCCATGAAGTTAGAGGAAAGCGAGCGTTCCTCCCGCGCACGGTTGATGAAAGTGAAAGATATGATGATCAAAGAACAGATCGAATATAAACACGCTCACCCCGATGCAATCTGATCAATTTCGAAAAAGCGGAAACCTCTTTTGCCGGTCACGGCAAAAGAGGTTTTGTTCTTTTTTAAAAAAGGCTTATTCAGCCAACAATTTCTCTGTAAAACGCATGGCAAACGCCGTCAATTCTTCGAAATTCATGGCTTCTATATAATAGCGTTCCATTTCATCATGCACGGTTTTGGCCGCGGCAAGGGTTTCCGATGCGGAAAGCAAAAGTTGCTTTGCCGCTTTTTTGTTGAATTTCATGCGTTCCCGGCTCAAATGCAGTTTGGCATTGGAAACAAAACGCCGTGCGTGGATCCGCTTGATCCCCGCCGGGAAACGGATCAGGTTGTTTTCCGTCACAAACGCAAGCGAGAGTTTCGGGATGAGAATATGATCGATCAAAAGCGAGGGCAACAACGGATTTTGTAAGGTAATGATCTCGTGCCCCTGTTCCAGTGCATATTCCCGCACAGTGCGCATGATCAGATCGGCGGCGCTGCCGTATTCATCCCGCACGATCACCACATTTTCCGCCGCATCGGTCACGGAGCCGGCATATGATACCACGCCAAGCGGCGTAATCCCCGATAAAAAGCGAACCCATTCCGTGCCGCCGCCCTTCCCCGCGGGGATGAGTTTTTTGCAAAGTCGCCCGGCATATGTTTCGGTTTTTTCCCGGTCGGTACAGGCCAGAGCGGTTTTCAGGTTATCCGCCTGTAAAATGCCTGCCGCCCGGATATAGCGCGAAGCGGTGCGATGCAGGGCTTTATTGCGCAAAGTCGCGTCGATCACGGCGGCTTCTTTCCCGGCAAACGCTTCCGGCCGCCAGAACTCCCCGACATTCAAAACAGTTTCACAAACGCCGGGATAAGCCGGATCGACCGTATGCGGGGCGGTACCGTCTAATACGGCGATCTTTTTTTCCGGCAGGATCACCGCGTCCAGTGAATTCGGGTCGGAACTGCAAGGGCAAAGGGTAACGGCCAGCCCACGATCCGCCGCCTTTACGGCAATATATTTCATGAAGGATGATTTCCCGGTACCGGGGCCTCCTTTCATAATATAAGTTTTCCATTCCCCGTCCGCCGCATAACACCGATCAAAAAACGAGAGAAATCCTTCGGCGGAATTGGCACCCAAAAAGTATTTTTGCTTGAAATTTTCCATAAAACGGCCCCCTTCATCATTAGTATTGTATTCAGGGAAGCCGGTTTTGACACTCTTTCGCCCATCAAAAAAGCACGGGCAAAATTTGTCCGTGCGTGAGAGTGGCGGCAAGTAGCCGCTTTTTCTTGTTTCATTTTCCGTTTTCTTTGGCCTGCTTGCGGTATGTTTTCGGGCTGACGCCGTATTTCTCGGTAAAAATCCGATAAAAATAACTGGTATTTTCATATCCCACCACCACAATGATATCCCCGATCGGCAATGCGGTGGTTTTTAACAGCAAAGCGGCTTTGGAAAGACGCTTTTCCATTAGATGCTCTTTAAAAGTTTTGCCGGTGGCGCTTTTTACCGTACTGCTGACATATGCCGCCGATACATGGCAACGCTCCGCTACTTCGGCAAGACTGGCCTTGGCATAATTCTGCTCGATCTCAGTCATAGCCGCCATTACGATCGTGTCTGCCACGGTCGTCGCCCCGCCGGTGATCAAGTGATCCGTACAACCGAGCAACTGTAAAAACAGCAACCCCATGGTGATCTGATTGATATTGCGGCGGTTGGGCTGCTTGTTCACCACGCTCCAAATCAGATTTTCCATCAGATTTTGCACCGGAAGCACATCCGCAACCCCAAAGTGCATATAACTGATCTGCCCTTTTCCCGTAAGCCCGGAAAAAAGAAACTGACTGATCTTATTGTCCGAGCCGATCATCTCGATCGCCGTATTGAAAAATTGAGGCATCACGATCAGATTGATGGCAATATCATCAAACCCCGCGGCGTCGATCTGATGGCTGGCATATTGATTGAGAAGAAGAATTTCTCCCTTTTGAAGCAAAATTTCGGTATCATCCCCGATGATGTGCCGCTGGGAGCCCGAACACATATAAATCATTTCCACATAATTATGGCTGTGTTTCGGGAACGCGATAAACCGCGTACCGGGGCGAATGGTAAACAATTTGCCCGCCGTCAATAATTTTTGGCTTTCCACCACCGAAGGCATACTGCCGGAATATACGCTCATATCCAGTTCGCCGCCGGCTAAAATATTGCGCTCTTCATCGGTAATGCGCGAAAGTTGCTTAAATAATTTTTCGTCCATCCCATCACCCCGGAGGATTGGATTTTGTTGCCATTATCAGGAAAAAGAGGAGAAAATGCGCAATTTTCTCACCAACAGGAAGAATGGGATGCCGACTACATAGCAAACCCCAAGTTCCCCCAAACCCACTTCAACCGCCGAAAGGAAAAAGCCCCAAAGGGTAGCGCCTTCCTCCAAAAAGAAAAAGTCGATTTCAAGACCGATAATCACCGCATTGACCAAAACCGGAGGCAACATGGATAAAAGCGGGATGCCTTTAAACCGCACATTGCGAAACAGGTAGGTCAGGATTGCGGCAATCAGCGTTGCCAAAGTGCCGAAGATCATATCCAGCATATTAAACGAAGCAATGTTGGCGATAAAGCACCCGATTGTAAGCCCCGGAATCGCCGCCGGTGTGAAAACCGGTAAAATCGTCAACACTTCCGAAATGCGGAATTGAATCGGGCCGTAAGCCAGGCCGAATACATTGCTTAAAAAGGTAAGCCCCGCGTAGGCGGCGGCAATCAGCGCGCCGGTCACAATAAAATAAATGCTTTTTTGTGTGTTATTCTTTTCCATTTTCTCTTCCTCAAACTATTCCAGATTTCTCATGTTTTGGTAGTATCCTACCGCCAGACGATCACACCGCTCATTTTCAGGATGCCCCGCATGACCTTTGATCCATACGATCTCTACCTCGTGTTTTTCACAAAGCAGGAGCAATCGCTCCCACAAATCACTGTTAAGCGCCGGCTTTTTATCAGCCTTTTTCCAACCGTTTTGCCGCCACGAACGCGCCCAGCCTTTGCCGATCCCGTCCGCCACATACCGTGAATCGGTGGTAACGGTTACGGCGCACGGCTCTTTCAAAGCCTCCAACGCCTTAATAACCGCCGTTAGTTCCATGCGATTGTTGGTAGTTTCTTTTTCCCCGCCGGATAATTCTTTCTCGTGCGCGCCGAACCGCAGCACGGCACCCCATCCGCCAGGGCCGGGATTGCCCGAACAGGCACCATCGGTAAAGATTTCCACTTGTTTTTTTTCTTTAATATTGCCGATAACAACCCACGACCTTCCCTAAAATATAAGGTTCTTCCGGAACGATCGGAGAAAAATCCGGATTTTCCGGCATGAAAATGACCTGCCCGTCCCGGATCAAAAGACGCTTGACAGTAGCACTGTCGCCATCCATGCCCACCACAATATCGCCGCTTTGATAAGGGGCGTCCCGATCGGCAATGATAATATCACCGTCCAGAATACCGGCGTCCCGCATGCTGTACCCTACTACATGCAAGGCAAAAAGATTTTCAGCATCTTTCGCAGGGTACGGAATATACTCCTCAATATCTTCCACCGCTAAAATGGGCTGCCCTGCCGTGATATTCCCTAAAATCGGCACCATCGCGGAATCATACTCCATATCCAGCCGGATCCCGCGCGAGTACTTGGCATCCCGCACGATATACCCTTCTTCTTCCAGCGTGCCGAGAATGGCGTGAACGGTGGAAGTGGAACGAATGCCGGTAGCCGCGCAGATTTCCCGAACAGTCGGCGGCATGCCGGAAGAAAGACGCTTAACCAAAAAGGTGTATACCTTTTGCTGTTTTTCATTCAAAGGCGGTTTTTCCATTTTGCACCCTCTCCTCGAACATTTATTCGGTTTATTATACCATTTTTTACGACCGGATGCAACCCCTTCTTAAAAGTGCAATATTTGTCTATAAAATTGTTTAGATTTTACTTGTATCAGACCACAATATTTTGTAAAATAACACATAGAATACAACAAGGAGTGGCACTGATTTGATTCGCGTAACCATCTTTAACGAATTTATCCATGAAAAAAAAGAGGAATCGGTCAAAGCAATTTATCCGAACGGCATCCATGCCGCACTCAAAGAGCATTTGCAGGATGACGAACTGTCCGTCCGCACCGTAACGCTGGATGATGAGGAATGCGGACTGACCGAGGAGGTTTTGGCCGAAACCGATGTCTTGATCTGGTGGGGGCACATCGGACACAACGAAGTGCCGGACGAAGTGGCAAAACGGGTACAATCCGCCGTGCTTTCCGGTATGGGCGCGATTTTCCTTCATTCAGCGCATCATTCCAAGCCTTTCAGACTTTTAATGGGTACCCCCTGCTCTCTCAGCTGGCGGGAAGACGGCGACCGGGAATATGTCTGGGTGTGCGATCCTTCCCATCCGATCGCACAGGGGATCGACCGATATATTACCCTCGATCATGAAGAAACCTATGCCGAGCCGTTCAGCATTCCCGAGCCCGATAAACTCATTTTTATCGGCAATTTTGAAGGCGGCGAAGTGATGCGGGCGGGCTGCTGCTATCGCCGGGGCTACGGAAAGATCTTTTATTTTCAACCCGGGCATGAAACCTTCCCGATCTATCATCATCCGCAAATTATCCGCGTGATCAAAAACGCAGTGCATTGGGCTGTGTCCGATTATCGCAAGATCATCGACTGCCCGCACATTCAGAAAATTGGTGACTGATATGAGAAAAAACTTTGCCGTGATCGGCTACGGCGGGCAAGGCGCCTGGCATACCCGCCAGATCCTTGCGGGCGATGTGGGCGCGCTCTGCGGAGTGTTTGATATTGATCCCGCGAAAAACGCCGCCGCCGAGCAAAACGGGATCCACGCCTATCCCACCTGCGAAGCATTGTTAAGCGATCCCGCGGTGGAAACGGTGGTCATCGCCGTCCCGAATGACGCGCACAAAGAATTAACGCTGAAAGCCTTTGCGGCGGGGAAAAATGTGATCTGTGAGAAACCGGTGGAGATGACCGTTGCCGCCTTTGACGAAATGGTTGCGGCCGCACACCGTGCGGGGAAACTTTTTTCCTTTCATCAGAATCGGCGTTGGGATGTCGATTTTCTCGCCATGAAGCAGATCGCGCAAAGCGGGCAGATCGGAGAATTGATCCGCATTGAG
>CACXFE010000076.1 GCA_902766855.1 Oscillospiraceae bacterium
CCACACCAGATTTGCGATGACCGCCAACAATGTGCCGGAGGAAAGAAGCGCGTCAAACAGTGCGTCTGAGCCAGAGGCGATCAGCGCCCCGGAGATGACTTTCTGCCCCACGGATTTCACATACTTTCCCATCAACAGTTTTGCGAGGATCGCCGCCACGATAATGATGATCGAAACGGTGTTATAGGTCGCTTTTTCGGGAGAGAGGATCTTGGTGACCGATTCCCGGATCGAGGTGACGCCCGCCAACAGCACGATGACCGAAATCAGCACCCCGGTGAGATACTCGATCCGCCCATGCCCGTAAGGATGTTTTTTGTCCGGCCGGCGGTTGGAAAGGCGGATCCCGATAATGGTGATCACGGAGGAAAGCGCGTCGCTTAAATTGTTGACCGCGTCTAAAATCACGGCGATCGAGCCGGAAATAAAACCTACCGCCGCCTTAAACGCTACCAAAACCAGATTGCCTAAAATGCCAATGGCGCTGGTACGGATGATTTTGGCTTCTCTTGCGGCAACACGGCCGACGGATTCATTGGCCTTTTCCATATTGCTTACCCCCTGGCGTTTTCATATGCGCGCCGCACGGCGATCGCCAACTGATCGGCGCAGGAAGTGGCCTTTCTGCCGCACTGATTGCCTTTTAAGTATTCTTCGATCTTATCGACCGTCCAGCCGTCCACCAATTTGGAAATGGCTTTCAGATTGCCGTTGCATCCGCCTAAAAACTGAATGTTGCGCACAACATCGCCATCCAGATCGAATGTGATGCGGATCGGACAAACATTTTCGGGCTCGTATTGAATTTGCATAGAACTGCCTCCTTGAATTGATTGAATACAATTTAATTATATCCGTTTTTTCAGATGATGTCAAGAGAAAGGAAATTTTTTGCCGGTTTGGTGTTGATATTTGAAAAAGGATTCAGTATAATATATTATAGTGAAATCAATTCATTCGTTTTTCGGAAAATAGGAGGATGAAATTTTGGATTGTCATCAGTTTTTTAAACAAATCAAATCGAAAAGAATCGCCATGTGCGGCATCGGGATCAGCAACACGCCGTTGATCATGGATTTTTTGAAGAAAGGCGCGAAAGTGTACGCCTGCGATCGCCGCACCAGAGAGCAGATCGGGCCGATCGCGGATGAACTGGAAGCGGCGGGCGCCGAACTGCGGCTGGGCAACGGGTATCTGGATCATCTGGAAGCGGATATTATTTTCCGCACTCCGGGCATGAATTTTAATTTACCCGAACTGGAAGCGGCGCGCAAAAAAGGCATCGCCGTGACCAGCGAAATGGAAGTGTTTTTCGATCTTTGCCCCGCTACGATCTTTGCGGTCACCGGGTCGGACGGGAAAACCACCACAACCACCCTGATCGCGGAAATGCTGAAAGCCGAGGGGAAGACCGTTTATCTCGGCGGCAATATCGGAAAGCCTTTATTGCCCGAGATCGAAAAAATCACGGCGGATGATTATGTGGTGGCGGAACTTTCTTCTTTCCAGTTGATTTCCATGCGGAAAAGCCCCGATGTGGCGGTGGTGACCAATGTGGCGCCCAATCACTTGGATGTGCACAAGGATATGGATGAATATGTGGAAGCCAAAAAGAATATTCTGCTTCATCAAAACGCTTTTTCCCGCACGGTGCTGAACAAGGACAATGAGATCACCCGGGATTTCAGAAAATATGTGCGCGGTCAGGCGCTTTCTTTCAGTATGGAACAGCCGCTTAAAAACGGCGCGTGGCTGGATACGGACGGGACGATCCACATGGCCTACCGCGGGATTGACGCACCGATCATGCATCGCAGTGAGATCACGGTGTTGGGCGACCATAATGTGGCCAATTATCTCGCCGCGATTTCAGCCGTATGGGGCACGGTAAGCGTGGATACGATCCGGCGGGTCGCGCGGGAATTCAAGGGCGTGGAACATCGCATTGAATTTGTAAGGGAACTGAACGGGGTGCGGTATTATAACGATTCGATCGCATCCAGCCCCACCCGGACGATCGCGGGGCTGAAAGCGTTTGATCGGGAGGTTTTGCTGATCGCGGGCGGATACGATAAACATATCCCCTTTGAGCCGATGGTGCCGGAAGTGCTGAAAAAAGTGAAAATTCTGTATCTTTGCGGGGATACGGCCGATAAGATCGAGCAATGCGTCACCAAGGATCCCGCCTACTGCGGAAAGCCGAAAGTGGTGCGGGTGCGGGACATTGCGCAAGCGGTGGAACTGGCACACCGTGACGCGGCGGCGGGCGATATTGTCACTTTAAGCCCCGCCTGTGCGAGTTTTGACGCGTTCCCCAATTTTGCGGCGCGCGGAAATTATTTTAAGGAACTGGTAATGAAGTTATCATGAATATCAAAGATTGTTTATTTGCACTTTCCGAGGCCGACGGGGCGGGTTGCCTGACCGCGGCGTCTGATCTTGCGCTTGCAAAATTACGCGAGTTTGTCCCGGCGGAGCGGGGGCAGGGATTAACGGTGATCGCCCGCCTTCCGGGAAAAACAGAGCATACGATCATGATTGACGCCCACATCGATCAGGTTTCCATGGTGGTGACCGATGTGGACGAAGAAGGGTTTTTAACCGTGGCGAAGGCCGGCGGGTTTGATTTACGGGCTTTGCCTTCCCGCCCGGTCACTGTACATGGGAAAGAGGCGATTCCTGCGGTCTTTTGTGCCACTCCGCCGCATTTGGCAAAAGGGGAGCGGGACTATACCGATTTAAGTGAAATCAAATTGGATACCGGGCTTGGCAGCCATGCAAAGGAATTGGTTTCGCCGGGTGATGTTGTTACCTTTTCCGCAAAGCCGATCGAATTGGCGGGGGATAAGGTAAGCGGGCGATCGCTGGATGACCGGGCGGGCGTTGTTTGTCTGTTGGCGCTGGCGGAGCGGCTTGCCGGGAAAGAATTGCCCTGTGAGGTCTGGCTTGTTTTAAGTGACGGGGAGGAACTCGGCCTGCGTGGGGTACGGCCGGCTGCTTATACGGTACAGCCGGACGAAGCCATCGCGGTGGATGTAACATTCGGGGATGGCCCCGGCATCTCCCCGGAGGAATGCGGGAAACTCGGCGCCGGCCCGATGATCGGGTATTCCCCGGCACTTGACCGCGCTGTTTCGGACAAGTTGGAGCAAATCGCCAAAGAACACGATATTCCGTATCAAACGGAGGTTATGGGGGCTTCCACCGGTACCAATGCGGATGCGATCGGCATTTCCCGCGGAGGGGTCAAAGCCTGCACACTGTCGATCCCGCTGCGCAATATGCACACCGAAACCGAAGTGATCAGTTTATCGGATGTGGAAAACACGGTTGCGCTGTTGGAGCGGTATCTTTTAGCGGGAGGGATCGCAGATGCTTGATTGTTTGAAAGAATTGACCGCGCTGAACGCCGTTTCGGGTGACGAGGGCGCCGTGCGGGAGTATATTCTCCGCCGGATCGAGGGTTTTTGCGAAACCACGGTGGATCCGCTCGGAAATATTTTGGCATGGAAAAAAGGAAAGCAGCGCGCACAGAAAAAAATCATGCTGGACGCGCATATGGACGAAGTGGGTCTGATCATTTCTTCGGTCACGGAAGACGGGTTTTTAAAATGCAAAACCGTCGGCGGGATCGATACTTCGGTTCTGATGTTCCGGCAGGTGAAGATCGGGGAAATCAATGGTGTGATCGGCGGCAAGCCGATCCATTTGTTGGGGGAGGGCGAACGCAAAAAACTACCCGATCCCGATTGCCTGACTATTGATATCGGCGCCGCTTCCAAAGAAGAGGCGCTTCGCATGGTACATCTCGGTGACCGTGCGGTCATCACAGGTGAATTTTGCCGGATGGGGGATGTTATCAAAGCCAAAGCGATTGATGATCGCGTCGGCTGTGCGATTTTGATTTCTTTGTTGCAAGAAGAAGCCGAGTACGATTTTTGCGCGGTGTTTTCGGTACAGGAGGAAATCGGGTTGCGCGGGGCAAGAACTGCCGCTTATACGGTGGATCCGCAGGCGGCACTGGTGTTGGAAGCCACCACGGCGGCAGATATTGCGGGCGTGAGCGAAGAAAACCGGGTGTGCCGGTTGGGGCAAGGCCCGGCGGTTTCGTTTATGGATCGCTCCACTTTGTATGACCGCGCTTATTATGAAGCGGCGCTGGCATCCGGGATCCCCTGCCAGCCCAAAGCGGCGGTTGCGGGCGGCAATAACGCGGGTGCGGTGCATCTCAGCCGCGGCGGGGTGCGCACATTGGCCATTTCGGTGCCTTGCCGGTATCTGCATTCCCCTTCGTGCATGGCGCATGTTCAGGATATGGAAAATGCGAAAAAACTGGCGCGCTACCTGTTGGAAGGCATTGCAAGCGGCAGGATCGTATGATCCGGCTGGTGCGGGATCTTCCGGCGGTACAAGCGCCGTCCGCCGCGTATTTGCGGATTCGGTGCTTGTTCGACGCTTATCGGGACGATCGGGATGTGATGTTTTGGGAACAGGACGGCGGCAAAGCCTATCTTTCCCTTGCGGGAGGGGATTTGACCGTTTATGACGCCGGGGGTGACCGGGAAGAACTGGCTCGCTTCATGCGCATGCTGGCGCCGGGCAGTTTATTCGGCAGTGAACAGGCGGTACGCGCTTTTGCCGGGGAAGAAACCGGGCGGCTTACCGTGATGATGCGGCAAGCCGACCTTGCAGGCGAAACACCGGGGGACTTGCCCGACAGTGGGGAGGTATACGCGTTATTTCGCGCGGGCGGATTTGTGTTGCCGCCTTATCCCGATTTCGCGGTGGATTTTTGCCGGCGGCTGAATCACGGGCTGGCGGATTGCTTTTTATGGAAAGAAAAATGCGCCGCCGTGACTTTTCATTCGGGAAAATATGCTTTGCTTTGCGGCATTGTCAGCCGCGAAAAGGGCTTTGGAAGCCGTGCGCTTTGCGCGGCGATACAACAAAATCGCGGCAGGGCGGTACTGGCCTGTTGCCGCGAAGAAGTAACCGGGTTTTACGAAAAACACGGATTCAAAAAAACAGATCATGTGGGATGTTGGAAGAAACAATGAAAATCAGCAATTTTTTTGCGGTTGATGAGCGATTGGAAAAATTAGACGGAGAAATACGGAATCGTTGCACGCCTCTTTTTGAAGCGATCGACCGAACGACCGAATATAATCAATTAAAAGTGTTATCGGCTTTTATTCAAAACGGAGCGAGCGAGGCGGCTATGACCGGCTCCACCGGGTACGGGTATGATGATCGCGGCCGCGAAATTTTAGAGCATATTATGGCGCAGGCCATGGGGGCGGAAGACGCGCTGATCCGGCATCAGTTTGTTTCGGGCACCCATACGCTGACAGTGGCGTTGTTTGGCGTATTGCGGCCGGGAGATACCATTCTTTGCCTGACCGGGCGGCCGTATGATACCATTCTCGGTGTTTTCGGGATCGACCGCAAGACCGATGGATCGCTTGCCGATTTCGGTGTGCGGTATGAAGAAGTGCCGTTGACGGAAAGCGGCGTACCGGATGAAACCGCCATCCGGGAAAAACTGAAAACAAAATCTTATAAAATGGCCTATATTCAGCGCTCCCGCGGGTATAGCACCCGCCCGAGCCTGACGGTCGAAGTCATCGAAAAACTGTGCGGGATCGTGAAGGAACAATCCCCGCAAACGATCGTCATGGTGGACAACTGTTACGGTGAATTTACCGAGGAGCGGGAGCCGTGTGAAGTCGGGGCGGATCTGGTTGCGGGTTCGCTGATCAAAAATCCCGGCGGCGGGATAGCGCCCACAGGGGGATATATCGCGGGGAAACACGCTTTGGTAGAGCAGTGCGCCGCCCGCATGACCTGCCCGGGGGTAGGCAGAGAAGTAGGGGCAACTCTCGGGCATACCCGGGAACTGACCATGGGGCTTTTCTCCGCGCCGCATGTGGTGGGGGAAGCACTGAAAACCGCGGTATATGCCGCGGCGCTGTTTGAGGAACTCGGGTTTGCGGTGACGCCGCGGTTTGATGAAAAGCGGGGCGACATCATCCAGTGTGTAACGCTTGGCACCCGTGAAGGGCTGATTGCTTTCTGCAAAGGGATGCAAAGCGGCGCGCCGATGGATTCTTTTGTATCTCCCGAACCGGCTCCTATGCCGGGGTATGACGACGATGTGATCATGGCGGCGGGTGCGTTCACGCTCGGCGCTTCGATCGAGTTGTCGGCGGATGGCCCGTTGCGCCCGCCCTTTGCCGCGTGGATGCAGGGCGGCCTTCATTTCCACAGCGCACACGCGGGGGTTTTGCTGGCGGCGCAAAAAATGCTGGAAGCCGGGGAAATCACCGTAAAATAGAACGGTGCCGTGACGCACGGGGCGTATCGCGGCAGAACGGAGAATGTTATGAAAAAAGTGTTTGCGGGGCAGGTTTTTGAAGTCCTGCCGCTTTCGGGCGGGATTTTGTTTTCTTATTGCCGCGATGTAACGGAAAAAGGCACGGTGGTGGCCTACAAAATGATTTCGTTTGAAAACGGCAGTTTTACCGATGTCGCCAAAAATATTTATTTACTTACCAAATTCGGTAATCAATATAAAGCCATTGCGACATTGTGCGGCAATTATATCACGGTGAAATCCATTTTATTGCCAAACGGCAAAGTGTTTTTATTGGAGGAAACCGGGCGCGCCCAGTTGATCGATACCGACGCTACGGTCATTTGGGAAGGAGAACTGAAATATCGCGGGCTGAACGCAACCGATATTGTGCTGTATAAAAATGTGCTGTGGGCTTGCTACCGGGAAGGGAATGTATTGTTGCGGTACAATTTGTCTACCATGAGGGAGGAATTGCGCATCGGCGGAAATTCCTCGCCGTTTGACCGCCCGGAAAACCTGTTTGTGGAAGAAGACCGTATGATGGTAAGCAACGCCGGCTCGAAAAAGTTGACCGAATTGGATCTGAATACATACAGCGTTTCGGATTATCAGGCGTTTGAGGAGCCTGTCCGGCAATATGTCCGTGTGGGGGGAAACCGTTTCGCGGTGCTGGAATCGGGCTTGTATTTGCTGGCATAAAAGAAAATGATCAGAGAAAAGGATGTGTGTTTACAGCCGCGCATCCTTTTTGTTTTTGCAGAAAAACGGGTGCAGATATTCTCTGACAAAAAGGCCGCCGATTTGGCAAAATATGCCTTGAAATCGTGAACGAAATATAGTACAATGAGAAAAAATAAAAGGAGTTCATGCCATGATCTTTCCAACCCGATTTATCAAAGCCGGAGAAGTATACAATACATTTGAAAACCATATTCCGGCACCGTATTTTCGCAAAACCTTTACACTCTCCGCACCCGCACAGGGGGAACTGTTAATTACGGCCTGCGGATTTTATGAGTTATATATCAACGGTGAGCATATCACCAAAGGGGCGCTGGCTCCTTATATTTGCAATCCGGACGATCTTGTATATTACGATCGGTATACCGTATCGCTGACTGCCGGAAAAAATGTGATTGCCGTGCTGCTGGGCAACGGGTTTCAAAATAATCCGGGCGGATATGTTTGGGATTTTGATACCGCCGCTTTTCGCGGTGCGCCGCGGCTGGCGCTGTCGCTTTCTTATGGGGACACCGTGCTGGAAACCGGGGAGGATTTTAAAACCGCGCCTTCGCCTATTCTGTTTGATGATTACCGTTTTGGCGAGCAGTATGACGCCAATCTGGAACTCCCCGGGTGGAATACCGCGGATTTTGATGATTCCGCATGGCAAAATGCGATGCTTGCGGACGCACCGAAAGGGGAAAAGCGTCTTTGTGAAAGCGATCCGATCGTAGCGGGAGAAGAAATTCAACCAAAGGAAATCATCCCGATCGACGGTGCGTATTTGTATGATTTCGGGGTCAATCACACCGGCGTATGCAGATTGGTCGTAAACGGGCAAAAAGGGCAGA
>CACXFE010000077.1 GCA_902766855.1 Oscillospiraceae bacterium
ATTTAACAAAGCCGACGCTCTGCCGGATCACTTCGCCGTTGCAAATGAATTTCAGTTCGTATAAATACGGCTCTTCCGCGTTCCAGCGGATTGGATTTTCCACTTGAAAGCAGGCTTCCCCGTCAGCATCACAGGCAGAAAGCAACGTTTTCTCCGCGTCATACAATTCTACACGCGCTAAACCGTCAAAGCGGGCGCGGATCTCGTGATCGCCGGTTTGAATGTCGATATCGACAAGGTGACCTTCCGGGCGTGATAAAAGATAAACATCGCGGAAGATCCCGTTATAACGAAAACAATCCTGATCTTCCAAATAACTGCCGGAACACCATTTCCGCACTTTTGCCGTAACGGTATTGACGCCCGGGTGCACAAGGTCGGAAATATCAAATTCCGCCTGCAAGCGGCTGCCCTGCGAATAACCGGCAAAAACATCATTGATAAACAATTCCAGGGAAGAACTCACCCCGTCAAAGACCATATAATGTTTTCTGTCAGGGTTTTCAACCGTAAATTTCCGCGTGTAAACCCCCATTGGATTTTCCATCGGCACATAAGGGGGATCGACCGGAAAGGGGTAAACCGAGTTGGTGTAATACGGTTTCTCATATCCCCGGCACTGCCAACAGGAAGGAACATCGATTTCCGCAATTTTATCAGGCGCTTCGTTGCTGTCGCACGAGTAGAAGGCAAATTGCCAAATCCCGTTCAGCGAAATCACCGCGTTTTTTCCTTCGGGGAGGTAAAATGAGCGCGGTTTCAGGCGGTTGACCTGTAAAAACTTTAAATTTTCATATTTCCTCATGCAGAAAACTCCTTTTATGAAATCGAATTTAGAATTTCAAAACGGCCCTTCCAGTGGTCTTGCGTGCCTTCATAAACAATAATATCAAACGCACCGGGTTCGGCAAGATGCTCCATGTTCTGATTCCAAACAAGAAAAGCGTCAAGCGGAAGGGTTTCTTCCACCCGCGTACTTTCCCCCGGGGAAAGTACCACTCTGGTGAAGGCTTTCAGTTCTCTGACGCGCGGAACCACACTGGCAAGCACATCACGAAGGTAAATTTGCGGCACGGCGGTCGTTTCCGTTGTCCCGTTGTTTCGAATGGTAAAGGAAACGGTCACACCGTTTTCCCGAAGTTGCGAAATCGTGGCACAAGGGGCGGAAAGCGTAAAATCAGAGAGTGAAACCGGGCTGTAACTCATGCCGTACCCAAAAGGATAAAGGGGCGGCTCGGGCGCATCGGAATACTTGGCGGCATAGGAGGCTTTTCGATTGTAAAACACGGGGATCTGACCGGGAACATTCGGCAAAGAAACCGATAAACGACCGGCGGGAGAGCGAAGCCCCCAAATCAGTTCCGCCAATGCGATCCCGCCCGCAGGCCCCGGATAAAACGCATAAAGCAGGGCGTCGCTTTGTTCGGAAACGCGCCGGATGGCATACGGCCGCCCCGCAAGAATAACGGTGACGATCGGTTTTCCGGTGTTTTTTAGTTTTTCCAGCAAACAAAGTTGCCAATCCGGCAGGGAAATATCTGCGAGATCTACACCTTCCCCGCAATCGGTAAGGCTGACAAATTCGCTGTTCTCTGTTTTGGAAAGCACGGCGCCGTTATCGGCAAACACCAAATTTTCAAACCGGCTGGAAGAACCGCCGAGTACCAAAAGAATCTTATCCGATCTCTCCGCCGCGGAAAGTGCCATTCGGTAATACTTTGCCTGATCCTCTTCGGCGGCGGGGAAGGGAGAAGTGACTTCTGAAATTCGCGTGCCGGGCGGCGCAATGCGTTTGCAGCCTTCTAATAAGGTGACCGTTTCTCCCGGCTTTTGCTCGGGCGTGTAGTCGCCGAGTTGCGCGTATACATCATCGGCAAGCGGCCCGATCACGGCGATACGAGTATCGTCGGCGGTAAACGGAAGTATGTTTTGACGGTTTTTCAATAACACCGCCGATTCTCTGGCAAGATCCAGTGTTTGCGGATGGGTGTAAAAACGGGTGACAGTGGGAGAATGTGCCTTGATCAGCGGATGCTCAAACAGTCCCCGTTCAAATTTTAATTTCAGCACCCGGAATACCGCTTCATCGATCCGGGCGAGATCGATCAATCCTTTTTCGGCGGCGGTTTCCAGCGTGGTAAAAGCATGATCCCATAGGCTGACATCTACACCGGACGACAATGCCAGCGCGGCCGCTTCTTCGCCGGTGGCAACCAAGGTGTTCAGCCGATCTACGGCACGGCCGTCCGCCATGACAATGCCGTCAAATCCGAATTCTTCCCGCAAGACCTGTTGTAAAAGCCGACGGTTGGCATGGCAGGGGATCCCGTCTATCTCGTTATACGCCGCCATAACGCCTTTTGCGCCCGCTTCCACAGCCGCTTTTGCCGCAGGAAGATGAATCTCGCGCAGTTCACGCTCTCCGATCGGCGCGGCACTGGCATTGATACCGCCTGTGGTAACACCCTGCGCGCAAAAGTGTTTTGCCACCACTTCTATCCCGCCATCAAGCATCCCTCTTGTAGCGGCCGCCGCGAATTGTGAGGCCAGAAAGGGATCTTCCGAATAACATTCTTCACTGCGCCCCCAACGCGGGTCACGCAGAATATCCAACATGGAAATCAAGGCGAAATCCACATGTTTTTCGGCTAATTGATCGGCACAAACCGAGAAGGCCTCCCGTACCTTGGCGGGATCCCATGTGCAGCCCATGCCTAAATTGACCGGCAGTAAATAACCGCCGAGCGCCTGATGCCCGTGCGGACATTCTTCGCAAATCAGGGTGGGAATGCCGAAGCGGGAGTGAGAGAGAATGTAGGTTTGAATTTGATTATAGGCGTCGATCGCCGCTTGCCCTTCAATGCCGTTTTGATCATTCTTTTTCGACCAGGGGTCGGCGCGGTAAAGCCCGTAAAGCAGACCGATGCCTCCAAAGCGTTCCACTTCCTGTTTGAAGGAATCGGAAAGGCTCACAGTATTACCAGAGCGGTGATAGCAATCAAAGCCGTACAGATGTTGATTGAGTTGCCCCACTTTTTCTTTCAAGGTCAGGCGTGATAAAAGATCATTTGCTCTTTCCTCCGGGGACAGAGAGGAATCTTGATATGCGTTCATCGCGAAATCTCCTTACAGAAAGTAGGCGCCTTCTTCTTTCAGGCGGGCTCGTAATGTTTCGGTATCAACATGGTGGACATTGCGGTCGCCGGTGGCTGCCATAGCCGCCGCCATTCCCGCGGCTTCTCCCATGCAAAGGCAGTTCGGCATGGTGCGAACACTGCCTTGGATCTGGCGATCGCACGAAATAGAGCGCCCCGCCACGATTACATTGGCAAGCGAACGCGGGAGAAGACTGCGGTAGGGAATACCGTGCGATTCACCCGGGGCGTAACGGCGGTTGATTTGCTCACGGCTGACGCCCTGCTGAGCCAAACTTTCCGATTCTTCCTTTGTCAAATGCAGATCAATATAATAACTGTTCCGGCTGATTTCATCCGGGAAAGTGCGCTTGGTAAGATAATCGTCGATCGTGAGGGTATAATCGCCCAAAATTCTTCTGCCTTCCCGGATCCCCATCAGTGGCGCGGAATAAACAAGGAAGGAAGAAGCAAAAGCAGAAGGGAAATATTCCTTTAAGCCTTCGTGGATCTGGTGGGCAAGTTCGCGCCCTTCGATCATGGCTTTGGAAACCGAGGCGGGATCCGTGCTGTCTACATGGAATAAATGCCCGGCGTTAAACCCAACGGTGCCCGGGCCGATGATCTGATGGCATAAATGTGTATCGGTAACCAAGGGATATTTCGGATCAGCGGCGATTTTGTGAATGGCACTTTTCGGATTAGTGCCTTGCATCGTGCCGTAATTCAGCCCGCTGTCATGGTCAAAACGGTATCCGTAAGCGTCAACATTGCTGACGACAAAACATAGAGAGGCCGGCATCAGGGAACCGCCGTCACCGCCGTGCGCAAACGCCGCCCCCGCAAAGGCCGCTAAATCGGCGTCGCCCGTGCAATCCACAAAAACTTTGGCCTGATAAGCGGTCAAGCCGCTCTGATTGGCTGCTATGATCGAGGTGACTTCGCCCTGATCGTTCGTATTGGCGGCAACAAGTGATGTAAAAAAGAGAATATCCACGCCGTACCCGGTTACGAATTGATCGTAAACGCGTTTAAGGGCTTCATGATCAATGGGAACCCAATCGAGATCTTGCGGCAGAATATGTGCAGATAACGCCTTGGCGGCATTTAAAATGTGTTCCGCCATTCCGCGATAAATGATTTTTTCCTTGTCCCAAAATGGGCACCAGGAAGGAACCAATCCGCCGGTACCCATTCCTCCGAGCATCCCTGATTCTTCTATGAGTAAGGTTTTGGCACCTTCTCTTGCGGCGGCGGCCGCCGCTGTGCAACCGGCCGGCCCACCGCCTGCTACGATCACATCATACTGATCGTGACGGGATAATCGCATATTCGGCAATACTTCTTTCATTTGTCATTCCCTCTCTTTAACGGAATAGGATACAACTTATATTATATCATAAAAAATGCCACTTCTATTGGCAAGCACTATTTTGTTTGTTAATGGAAATTTTTTGAACAGAAACGGGGCGTTTCAACAAAATATGTCCTGTTTGCTGAAAAAAAGTTCTTGTTCACTGTGAAGAAAATTAGTATAATTTACACAAATAATAAAGGTGGAGGTTTGTACTATGCGAAGAGGAAGGCCGGGAAAATCAATCTTAAAAATAGCGGCTGTATGTTTCGTTTTCATCTTACTGTTGCAGGCTTTTCCGTATGGAATTTATGCGGAAAACAGCCCGATTTCCGGCATACAAACTTCTTCGGTTTTCACGGAAGAAGAACCTCCCGCATACAGTCAGTATCTTTCTTCTTATGCTGCGGCGGAACACCCACAGACAAAAATTGTTGTAACTGCGGAAAATATAAGCCCCGATAGTAAGGGAATTACTTTGAAAAGCGCGGAAGAATCTGCCGCCGGCTCGGTTTTGACAGAGGAAGACAGTTTCGCCACATGGAAGTTTTCAGTGCCGCAAGCCGGGCTGTATAATCTGGTGATCCGCTATTTTCCCGAAGCGGGAAAAGGCGGTGACATCAACCGTGTTCTTTATCTTGACGGTAAGATCCCGTTTGCGGAAGCGAAATTTCTCACGATCCGCCGCATTTGGAAAGAAGAATATTCTGGCAACAAAACCGATGCCAACGGGAATGATGTTCTCCCGAATGAAGTGGAAGTCAAGCGTTGGAACGAAGTGGCGGTATGCGATTCCACCGGCTATATTGCCGATCCGCTTTCCGTTTACTTAACCGCGGGGGATCATACGGTGTCGCTGAAATCAGAGCGCGAACCGCTGCTGATCGAAAGCCTTTGCTTTATGCAGGCGGAACAGGTTAAAAGTTACGCCGAGGTGTTGACGGATTACCAAAAAAACGGATACCGTGCGGCTAAAACCAATGCCGTTTATTTCCAGGCGGAAAATATGGCGGAAAAGTCTTCCAGAAGTATTTACCCGCTCAACGACAGGGATTCCGAAGCCACGCAACCGCAAGACATTTTCAAAACGAAACTAAACTATATGGGCGGCAACAACTGGAAAAATGCCGGTTTATGGGTTTCCTGGAAGATCAAAGCCGAAAAAAGCGGTTTATATAAGATCGTTCCGCGTTATCGGCAGAATTTTTATTCAGGTACATATTCCAGCCGGAAATTGTTGATTGACGGCAAACTGCCTTTTCAAGAAGCTGCGCTTCTGAAGTTTGATTATAACAGCGATTGGGTCACCAAACCGCTTGGAGATGAAAAAAACGGCGACTATCTCTTTTATTTTGAAGCAGGGCGGGAATACGAACTTTCTATGGAAGTTGTTCTCGGGGAAATGGGGGAGATTTTGACCCGTGCGGATAAAATACTGGAAGGCCTGAACCAATGCTACCGGGATATTCTGATGATCACCGGGACTACGCCCGACAGCAATCGGGATTATAATTTTGAAGAAGTGATCCCGGACACTTTAAAAGAACTGAAAGAGCAAAAAGAACAGTTGGCGGCGGTCTCCGAACAAATGGTGAAAACGACCGGGATGCACGGCGAACGCGTTACCACCTTGGATCAACTGGTGTTTTTACTGGATAAAATGGGTGCGGAGCCTTCGGATATCGGAAAACTGTTCAACAGATTCAAGGATAATCTTTCCTCTTTGGGCTCATGGATCCTGACTACCTCGCAGCAACCGCTGGCGTTGGATTATTTCGCGTTGGTTCCCGGCGACGGGGCGGTGCCGAAGGCGAACGGCGGATTTTTGAAAAAGTTAGCCTTCGGTTTCGGTGCCTTTTTAGCGTCCTTCACCACGGAGTATGACGCGGGACAAGAAGACACAGACAAAGCAGACACGGTTACGGTATGGCTTTCGACCGGGCGGGATCAGTACACGGTCATTCGCCGCTTGATCGACGGCAGTTTCACCCCGGAAAGCAAGATCGCCGTCAGGCTGCAACTGGTCGGTGCGGGAACTCTGCTTCCTTCTGTTTTGACCGGGAGAGGACCGGATGTTTCGCTTTCCAATGCGATCGACAGTACGGTCAGCATTGAAAACCCGATCGACTTTGCCGTACGCCACGCAGTGACCGATTTAAGCGAGTTTGAAGATTTTGGCACGGTAGCAAAACGATTTTATGACAGCGCATTGGTACCTTACCGCTTCATGGGCGGCGTTTACGCACTCCCTGAAACGCAAAGTTTCCATATGATGTTTGTTCGAACCGATGTGTTTGGGCAGTTAGGGCTTGCAATCCCCTCCACCTGGGAGGAACTGGATCGTATCATTCCGGAACTGCAAAAGAAAAATATGTCCATCGGCATCCCGCATGATCTGAACGCTTTGCTGATGCTGATGTACCAAAGAAACACACCGCTTTATTTGAAAGACGGCGCCCGCACCAATTTGGATTCTTCGGCCGCGATCCGGTGTTTTCAGAAGTTGACCGAGTATTTCACATTATACAATCTTCCGACGGATTATGATTTTTATAACCGCTTCCGTTCGGGAGAAATCCCGATTGCGATCCAAGATTACACCGCATACAACCAATTAACGCTTTTTGCTCCTGAAATCCGGGGAAATTGGATCATGACTACCGTACCGGGAACAATGGATGAAAACGGCGAAATTCACCACACGACTACTGCCAAGGGAACAGCCGTGATGATGTTGACCGGCGTGAAAAATAAGCAAGCCGCGTGGGAGTTCATGAAATGGTGGACCTCGGCGGAGATTCAAAGCGGGTTCACGGTTCAGATGCAGGCAATGTTGAATTCCGCCATGCAGGCAACGGCAAACAAAGAGGCGCTCGCCATGCTTCCATGGACAGTCAATGATTACCGAAATATCGAGGCACAGTGGAAAACGGTAGAAGGCACACCGGAAGTGCCGGGCGGGTATTATACCGCGAGAATTGTCAATTTTGCGTTTAACGAGGTTTATAATACCAAAAAAGATCCGGGCGATACCTTGCAAAGTTATATTGATCAGTTAAACAGCGAACTAACCCGCAAACGAAACGAATTCGGGATCAAGGAAGGGGAGTAACGGCCAATGAAACGGGATAGAATCAAGCGCAGCCTTTGGCAGAATATCAAGCGGAACCGCGTTTGCTATTTTTTATCGCTTCCGTATTTTATCATTTTTTCGGTTTTTACCGTCTTGCCGGTACTCATATCCATTTTTTTAAGTTTTACCACCTTTAATGTGCTGGAAGCACCGGTGTTTTCGGGAATAGAAAATTACGCGAGAATGCTTCTGGATGACGAAGTATTTATCATTGCGGTGAAAAACACCTTTATTTTAGCGGTGATTACCGGGCCTGTCAGTTATATCCTTTCGTTTACGGTGGCATGGCTGATCAACGATTTAAAACCGGCCCTGCGCTCGATCATTACCGTAATTTTCTATGCGCCGGCCTTATCGGGCAACGCGCTTTTGATCTGGACAGTGCTTTTCAGCAGTGACGCTTACGGCTACGCAAACGGCTTGTTGATGAATTTGGGCGTGATCAATCAGCCGATCCGCTGGTTTTTTGATCCGACCTATATGATGCCGCTGGTGATCGTGGTGGTGCTGTGGTCGTCCCTTGGTACCAGTTTCTTAGCGTTTATCGCCGGCTTGCAGGGGATTGACCGCTCACAGTACGAGGCCGCCGCGATCGACGGCATCCGTAACCGTTGGCAAGAACTGTGGTACATCACATTGCCAACCATGCGCCCGCAGTTGATGTTCGGCGCGGTGATGAGTATTTCCAGCGCCTTTTCGATCGGCGATGTGGTAACGGGGCTGGTAGGATTCCCCAGCACCAATTACGCCGTACATACCATTATCAATCATTTGCAGGATTACGGCGGCATTCGTTATGAAATGGGATACGCCTCCGCAATCGCAACGGTACTGTTTTTCGTGATGCTTCTTTCCAATAAGATCGTGAAAAATGTATTGTCCAAAGTCGGGGAGTAAGGAGGATAGCCGCATGACAGGTGCAAAACCAGCCAAAAGAACCAAGCAATTGAATCGCTCCTTTGCCGGGAATTTAGGCGTATATACCGTGTTGGCTGTTCTCGGGGCGTTTATGCTGCTCCCGTTGATCTATACGCTTGTATCCTCGGTGAAGCCGTTGGAGGAATATTGGATCTTTCCGCCGAAATTTACGGTTTCCAACCCTACTTTGAAGAATTTCAAGGAATTGTTTTCGGTGCTTTCGGATTCCAAGATTCCGTTTTCACGATATTTGTTTAATACGGTCCTGATTTCTTTTGTAGGAACCGGCGGGCATGTAATTCTGGCGTCAATGTGTGCGTTTGCATTGGCAAAGCATCAGTTTCCGGGGGCAAAGATCATGTTCCGCACCGTGGTTTTGGCATTGATGTTTAACGCTACGGTCACCCGGATTCCCAATTTCATCATCATGTCAAAACTCAATCTGATCGATACCTATTGGGCGTTGATCGTGCCGGCGTTCGGCTCTTCTTTGGGGCTTTATCTGATGAAACAGTTTATGGATCAAATGGTAAACGATTCCGTTCTGGAATCTGCCCGGATGGACGGCGCGGGCGAATTCGCCATTTTTTGGAAGATTGTTATGCCGATGGTCAAACCCGCTTGGCTTACGCTGATCATATTCTCGTTCCGTGATCTTTGGAATATCGGCAGCAATACCTTCATTCAAAGCGAACAGTTTAAAACGCTGAATTATGCGATGTCGCAAGTGTTGGCGGGCGGCGTTGCCCGTGCGGGCGCCGGTGCGGCGGCCTGCGTGATTATGATGATCGTACCGATCACGGTTTTCATCGTCACACAAAGCAATGTTGTGGAAACCATGGGAACATCCGGTATGAAGGAGTAAGGGAATATGGCTGTTTCATTGCGAAAAATTTGCATACTGTGGTTGACCGTGTTGGCGGCGGTACCGTTTTTATTTCCGTTGCATACGGCGGCAACCTCTTATGTGCCTTACACGACCTATACATACAGTTATGACGGGGAAGCGCAGGAAAGCCCAAACGCCTATGTGCCGTTGGCCCGGTATGATGGGCTGATGATGAAATCCGGTGCGCTGTCCGATCCGAGCGATTTGTTTGCCGATAACATAAACGGCCGCATTTATATTGCCGACGCGGGCAATGATCGCATCGTGATCTTAAACCGTCGCTTGGAAACCGAATTGATCCTGACAGGGTTTGACGGAGAAGGGGAAAAGTTCACTTTTTCGGAACCGCGCGGGGTTTTTCGCGCCTATAACGGTCATTTGTTCGTGGCGGATACGGGGAACAACCGTATTGTGGAACTGGACGAAGCCTATCGCCCGGTTCGTATGATCGGAAAACCGGATTCTCCCTTTTGGCCGAAAGATACCTCCTTCAAGCCGATTGCGGTGGCGGTGGATACCGGGGATCGCATTTACGCGCTTTCTGAAAATTTGAACCTCGGCGTTGTGAATATGACACAGAGCGGGGAATTTTTAGGATTTTACGGCGCGCAAAAGGTGAAACAGAATATTTTAGATTGGTTCCGGGAACGGTTTGCCACCAAAGAACAACGGGCGCGGATGGTCAAAACAGTGCCGCGGGTTTATAACAGTATTTTTATCGATCACCGTGATTTTATTTGGTTGACCGCAAACTCGATCGATAAACAAAGCCTGATCGAATATATGAGTTCGAAATCTACTGTGAGCGCCCCGGTAAAGCGCCTGAATCCAAACGGCGACGATGTGCTTTTCCGGAATGCGAAGTGGGCGCCCGGCGGCGACCTCGGTCAGGATCCTTCCGGCATTGTAGATGTTTGCGCCAAAGAAAACGGACTTTATTCTATTTTGGACGGCAAAAAAAATAAAATCTTTACCTATGACCGCGACGGCAATCTTCTCTATGCGTTCGGCGGGACAGGACAGCAGGTGGGAACATTTCGCCTGTGCGCTTCCATTGCCTATTTCGGGGAGGAATTGCTGGTATTGGATAAAGGATACGGCACGATCACCCGCTTTGGCCGCACCGATTACGGGGCGCTGATCGAGCAGGCGATCGTGGCGGATCAAAACCGGGATTTTGAATCCTCGGTGGAAAGTTGGAATCAGGTTTTAAAGCAAAACCAAAATTTTGATATGGCCTATACCGGCATTGCCGAAGCGTTTATGAGAAACGGCGATTATCAGTCCGCTATGCGGTATTTTAAAATCGCCCGTGATACCGAGAATTATTCCAAAGCCTTCCGGCAATATCGTTCGGCGTTTGTGCGGAAACATCTGATCCTTTTAATCCTGCTGTTGGCGGCGGTATTGGCGGCGATTTGGTTTGCCAATAAAAAAATCAAAGCCTTTAATAAAAAGCGTGATCACGGCGGGGATCGGCATACATTTCAAGCAGAGTTCCTCTATTCGTTTTACAGCATTTTTCACCCAATCAAAGGTGCGAACGCAATCAAAACAGAAAAGCGGGGGAGCATCCGCGCGGCCAATGCGATCAATCTGTTGGTGATTCTCACTTTTCTGTATAAAGGAATCGGAACAGGCTATATTTTCAATAATATTTTAGCGGAAAATTTTCATTTTTTACAAACCATTTTCAGCGTTGTGATCATGATTTTGCTGTGGTGCGTTGCCAGTTGGGCGCTTACCACTTTAAGCAGCGGCGAGGGCAGTATCCGTGAAATTTATATTACCACTTCGTATTCGCTGATGCCGTTGGTATTGCTTGGGATCCCCGTAACATTAGCCAGCAATTTCCTGTGTTTAGATGAACAAAGTTTTATCACCTTTTTTGTTTTTCTTTCGTTTGCATGGGCCTTTTTGCTGATCTTTTCTGCATCTATGACGATCCACGATTATACCTTCTCCAAAAACGCTTTTACAGTGATCCTTTCTGTGGCGGGAATGCTTGTCATTCTGTTTTTGGCGGTACTTTTGATCTTGTTGACGGGGAAGATCGGCAGTTTCCTGCGGCAATTATATGAAGAAGTCGTCAATCGGTTTTAAGTTTTTTCGGAGGAGGACATCATGAAAAAGAAAGAACAACGGTTTTTATTCCGGTTTATTTGTATTGTTCTGTCGGTCTTGCTGATCGGGGGGGTTCCCCATACATCGGCAGAGAACGCCGCCGAAGAAAAGAATACGACAGCCGCTTCGGACGACCATGTGAATCAAAGCGCCGGATTTCTCAAAAAAGGCCGTTACACAAGCGCGGAAGAAATGATCGGGGAAATGACCGCCGCCGCAACGGTGGGGGATACGGTACTCTACTATCATCCCGATACCGCGGATATTGCGGTGGTCAAAAGCGACAACGGAAAGATCTGGCTTTCCTCACCGTTCGCCTATCAAAACGACGGCAAAGCGAGCGATGAGATCAAAGCACAGTTGGCTTCTTTTATACGGCTGGTTTATTACGATCAGCAAAGCAATCAGTTCGAAATGAACGGCTATGAAGATTGCATTGCAAAAAATCAATTCGAAATCGTGAAAATCGAAAACGGCATTGAAATCAACATGAGGCTCGGCAAGGACGAGGATCAGTTGACCTTGCCTGTTGCGGCAGAGGCGGAGCAATTTGAAAAAAAGGTACTTTCAAAACTGTCCGGCATTGCGGAACGCCGGGTAAAAGCGTTTTATACCCGCTATTCCACGAAAGACGATTCGCTTGATCAAACAATCAAAGAGAGGCTGTTGGCGCTTTATCCAGGGCTTGCGGATCACGATTTTTATATTCTGCGGGAAGACGCATCTGACAGGGATAAACAACAACTAACCGAATATCTCGCCTCGACCGAATATACCCTTGAAGATTATCGGAACGATTTGATCCAATCCGGCGCGGCCGATCAGGGAAGCGCGGCGGCGCTTTTCAAATTGACCGTGCGGATTGTTCTGGACGGCGGCGATCTGCTGGTTTCCGTCCCGACAGACAGTATTTCCTATGATCGGAACAGTTTTGTCCTCAACAAAGTGATTCTCTTTGAATATTTCGGCGCGGGTGAATCGGGGAACGAAGGATATTTGTTTGTTCCGAACGGTTCAGGCAGTTTGATCCGATTTAACACGGACGGGGCGAAAAAGATCCTCGATACCGTTTGCCCGGTATATGGGCAAGACAACGCACTTTTGCAAAACGAGGAATATCAGAACATTGCCCAGCAATGCTATCTCCCGGTTTACGGCGTCAAAGAGTCGGATCGCGCCTTCCTTGCCGTGATCGAGCAAGGCGACGCCATGGCGCAAATCATCGGCAGATCGGGAAATATCGTTTCCGGGTACGAAACGGTTTTGACGGAGTTTACTTACGCCTCGGTTCAAACCTATTTGTACCGCGACGGTAAGAAACAAAACGGGCAATGGACCTATTTCAGCAAGAAGTATTATGAAGGTGACTTTATGCTTCGGTACCGCTTTTTAAGCGGGGAAGAAGCCACCTATTCCGGCATGGCGAAAAGTTACCGGGAATATCTGAAAGATAAAAAGGTTTTGAAAAAAGCGCAAAATCAAGCAGCAGTTCCGCTTTATTTGGAAGCGGTGGGGCAAATCACCCGCAAAGACACCTTCTTCGGCATTCCCTATAACCGCAAAATCGATATCACCAACTTTGCGGACGCGCAAAACATGATGGAAGAACTCCGGGAAGCGGGCGTGGATTTCATCACCTTGCGCTATAAAGGCTGGATGAACGGCGGGCTGAACACCACGGTATCCAACGGGGTTTCGGTGGAAAAGAAACTGGGCGGAACCAAGGGCTTGAAAAGGCTGAACGCCTATATGAAAAAAAACGGGTTTGCCTTTTTCCCGGAAGTCAGTTTTCAGATCGTCCGCCGCAACACTTTGTTTGACGGATTCGCGCCGTTGTTTGATTCGCCCCGTTCGAATGATGACCACATCGCTTATATGACTCCGCCCGAAGAGCGGAACAATATTTCTGATCAACAAAATCTGTACGCGGCGATCAGCCCGATCAAAATCGGGAAGTATTATCAACGCTTTT
Organism: Oscillospiraceae bacterium; assembly: GCA_902766855.1. Classification (GTDB taxonomy): domain Bacteria; phylum Bacillota; class Clostridia; order Oscillospirales; family Acutalibacteraceae; genus UBA737. Next base: position 13,525 of record CACXFE010000077.1, read on the forward strand.
TCAAAAAATATAATTCCTTGGGCACAGAAGGCGTGGCGTTGCTTTATGCCGGGAATATGTTGTATTCCGATTTTTCAAAAGATCATGGCGTAACGCGCCAGGAAGCCGTGAAAACACTGACAACCAGTATTGAAAAAACCGTAAAAGGCTCTGTGATGACGGACGGCGGAAACGCTTATATCTACCCGTACGCGGATGATATTTTGGGGATGCCCACTGCCAATGGCGGCAATATCACCGAGGATCAAAGCATTCCGTTTATGCAAATGGTCCTGCATGGATACATCCGTTATGCGGGCAATGCGATTAACCTGTCGGACAACGCAAAAACCGAACTGCTGAAAACGGCGGAATACGGCGGCAATCTTTATTTTACGGTCGGGTATCAAAACACCGAATACCTGAAGGATACCACCCTTTCTTATCTGTATTCGGTGGACTATCAAACCTGGAAAAACGATATGATCACGCTTTATCAAAAATACAATCGCGTTTTTGCACCGTTGCAGGGGATGGAGATCGTTTCCCACGAAAAGAAGGCGGACGATCTCTATCAAACAACCTATGAGAACGGTGCCACCGTGATCGTCAATTACGGGGAACAGGCTGTCACGGTGGACGGCGTCCTTGTGGAAGCGATGGATTTTACGGTTCTATCATAGAAAAGGAGGCGGTAAAGTGGGAAAGGAAAGTCGGGAGTTGAGAAGGCGATCTTTCAAACTCTCCTTCAATCAAAAAAAGCAGTTTTCTTATTGGATCTTTTTAATCCCGTTTCTGTTGGGATTTCTGCTGATTATGTTTGAAATCTATTTCAATTCCTTAAAATACAGTTTTCACAATGTGGTGTTGGATGGAGCGGATGGTTTTCATCTGGAATGGCTGGGGCTGAGCAATTACCGGTACGCATTGAAAAAAGACCCGGATTTCGTGGTCAATATTCAATCCGCGATCCTTCAAATGCTCACCAACATTCCGCTGGTGGTGCTGTATTCCTTAATGATTGCGGTGATCTTAAACCGCGAAATGAAGGGCAGAACCTTTTTCAGAGCGGTGTTCTTCATCCCGGTGATTCTTGCCACGGGTTTCATGACCAAAGCGGACACGAACAATATGATCTCCGATCAGATGTGGAACAATATGGGCACGGCGGCTGCTTCCGCGGCGGACAGCGAAATGGCCAACGGATTGTTTAACGGCGCCGAAATACAAGAATTTTTGTTAAGCCTCAGTTTCAGCACCAAGGTTTCGGACTTTATTTTAAACGCGGCACAGAACATCTACAATATCGTAAATATTTCCGGCGTGCAAATGGTGATCTTTTTAGCGGGTATTCAATCCATTTCTCCGGCGATCTACGAATCCGCTTCGATCGACGGCGCAACGGCATGGGAATCTTTCTGGTTGATCACATTTCCCATGATCAGTCCGTTGGTGATCGTAAATGTGATCTATACGGTGATCGATTCATTCACCTCTTCGGATAATATTATCATGTTGCAAATCGAGGAGCAGACCTTCAAATCAAACGGTATGGGGCTTGC
>CACXFE010000078.1 GCA_902766855.1 Oscillospiraceae bacterium
CGGGGATAGAGTGCAGGCCGAAAATCTTTGATTTTCGAGCGAGCGGCATCCCCGTCCAAGAGAGGGGCGACTTTGTCGACACTCTCTCCACGGATCACCCGATCCGGGGTTTTTATTGTTTTTTCGCATAATCGGCCGTTTTTCGCCCAAAATGAACAATGGGTGAAAAATATGACTGTTTCGATCGTTCGCACTGTGATTTTATATCTGTTCATTACCGTGGCAATTCGTTTGATGGGAAAGCGCCAAATCGGCGATATGCAGCCAAATGAATTGGTGGTTACCTTACTGATTTCGGAAATTGCGGCAATTCCCTTGCAGGATCCCGAACGCCCGCTGATGGATGGGATCGCCGCGATCTTCATGCTGGTGGTGTTGGAGATCATCCTGTCCGTTTTGCTGATGAAAAGCCACGCGATCCGCAAAATCATGAGCGGCAGTTCGGTGGTGATCATCCAAAACGGCGAAATCGACCAAAAAGCCATGCGAAAAGTCCGGATGACGGTGCTTGATCTGATTGAATTACTGCGCGCACAAGAAGTATTTGATCTATCCACGGTCGGCTATGCGGTACTCGAAGTCAACGGTGAATTAAGCGTTTTACTCAAAAGTGATCAGCAACCGCCCGCCAAAGCCGATCTTTCGCTCGCTTGTGAGCCCGCCATGCTTTCCCTGCCGATCATCAGCGACGGCATCGTCATGGCTGAAACCATGCAGTCCCTCGGGATCACACGCCATGCGTTAAACGAAATTCTGAAAAAAGAAAACCGCCGCCCACAGGATATTTTTCTGATGATGATCGACCGCAATCTTGCTTACACGATCGTCCCGATGAAGGAGAAGCCATGAAAAGATTGATTCCTGCCGTCATTTTACTTGTCGTTATTCTCACAATCGGTGTTTTCAGCAGCCGATACATTCAAAATTCTACTGCTGAATTGGTCACCCTGGCGGAACAATGTGAAGAAGAATTTGAACACGATCCCACCTCCGTGCCCGCGCTGCAAACCTTGAAAATCCGTTGGGAGCGGGACGCCTATTGGCTTTCCTGTTTTGTGAATCATCGAAGATTGGTGGATGCGGAATTGGAACTCAATTCCCTTTTTAACGAAAACACCAAACAAGAAAGAACTTTATTTGCAGAGCATCTTGACCGGTTTAAAAATATTCTTTATCAAATTGAAGATGATTCCAAACTCAATCTCCGAAGCATTGTATGAATATTTATGCAATAACGCTTGACTTCTATGCAAAACAATGCTATAATATTGTTATTCAATATGCGGGATTACAATGAATTGTATTTCCGCAAAAAATGACAGGAGAGAATTTTTATGAAAGTTTTTGCAAAAATCCTTTGTTTGTGCTTGTCCCTTACCGTGTTGGTTCTTTGCTGCGGTTGCGGTGATACCGGGCTGACCACCGAAGAGGGAAAACTCACCATGGCTACCAATGCCGAGTTTCCGCCCTATGAGTTCCGTGAAGGCGATAAAATCGTCGGGATCGATGCCGAAGTCGCCGGTCTGATCGCGGAAAAACTCGGTTTGGAACTGGAAATCGCGGATGTGGATTTTGAATCGATCATCCCCGGTGTGCAATCCGGCAAGTATGATATGGGTATGGCCGGCATGACCGTGACCGAAGATCGCCAAAAGAAAGTCAACTTCTCCACTTCCTATGCCAAAGGCATTCAGGTAGTCATCGTAAAGGAAGACAGCGATATTAAATCCATTGATGATCTGACCGGCAAAAAGATCGGCGCTCAACAAGGCACCACCGGTTATATTTACGCGTCCGACACCCCCGAAAACGGCGGTTACGGCGAAGAAAATGTTATCGGCTATCAAAACGGCGCGCTCGCTGTGGAAGCCTTGAAAGGCGGAAAAGTAGATTGCGTGATCATTGATAACGAACCGGCCAAAGCCTATGTTGCCGCGAATGAAGGCTTAAAGATTTTGGATACCGAGTTTACCAATGAAGATTATGCGATTTGCTTCTCCAAGAAAAATGATGAATTGCAGAAAAAAGTAAACGATGCTTTGGAAGAACTCATTGCCGACGGTTCTCTCCAAAAAGTAGTGGATAAATACATCAAAGCCGAATAAAATCAAACAAAACAGTTGCAGGGCGGTGATAGGCCGCCCTGTTCTTTTCCCGGTATTATATAAAAGGAGTTGGTATACGGATGTTTTTGGTTGAATGGTTCCGTTCTTTGATCGATGAATTCAAGTTCGTATTTGTCAACGGAAACCGTTATCAACAAATGATCACCGGCTTTGTCAACACATTAAAGATCACCTTCGGCGCTCTGCTGATCGGTATTTTGATCGGCATTGTGGTAGCCGCGGTGCGTTCTACATATGATCAAAGCGGCAAAGCCTTGAAAAATCACGGCGGGATCGGGTATCCGATTCTGGCATTTTTCAATGCAATCTGCAAAGTTTATCTTGCCGTTATCCGCGGAACACCGGTTGTAGTCCAGTTGATGATCGCGTATTTTGTCATTTTTATCAGCATTAAAAACGGCGTTCCCATCGCCATTTTCGCTTTTGGGATCAACTCCGGCGCCTATGTGGCGGAAATTTTCCGGGGCGGCATTATGTCGATCGATAAAGGGCAGTTTGAAGCCGGGCGCTCATTGGGGCTGAATTATGTGCAAACCATGGTGCATATCATCATTCCGCAAATGTTCAAAACCGTCCTCCCTACCCTTTGCAATGAATTTATCGCCCTTTTAAAAGAAACTTCTGTTGCGGGCTATGTCGGCGTGGTTGATCTCACCAAAGCCGGTAATGCCATCGCCGGCAGAACCTATTCCTATTTTCTTCCTTTGCTCACGGTCGCAGCGATTTACCTGATCATTGTGCTGATTCTCACCAACCTTGTGGCAAGGCTTGAAAGGAGGCTGCGTAACAGTGACCACTGATACCGTGATTATCAAAACAGAAAATCTTGAAAAAGCGTTCGGCAAAATCGAGGTTTTAAAAGGCATCCATACCGAAATCAAAAAGGGTGAAGTCGTGGTGATCATCGGGCCTTCCGGTTCCGGGAAATCCACTTTTTTGCGCACTTTGAATTTACTGGAAGACCCCACCGGCGGCAAAGTTTTCTTTGAAGGCAATGATATTACCGATCCGAAAGTCAATATCAATTTGCATCGCCAAAAAATGGGAATGGTCTTTCAGCAATTCAATCTATTCCCGCATATGACCGTTTTGCGCAACATGACCATTGCGCCGATGAAGTTGAAAAAGATTTCCAAACAAGAGGCGGAAAACCGCGCGCTTCAACTGCTGGAACGCGTAGGTCTTGCAGATCGTGCTAACGCATATCCGGCGCAACTTTCCGGCGGGCAAAAACAGCGTGTAGCCATTGTCCGCGCCCTGTGTATGCAGCCGGATGTGATGCTTTTTGATGAGCCTACTTCCGCGTTGGATCCCGAAATGGTGGGCGAGGTGCTGGATGTTATGAAAAAACTGGCGGACGAAGGCATGACCATGGTGGTCGTTACCCATGAAATGGGATTTGCCCGCGAAGTGGCGGATCGTGTTCTGTTTATTGATGACGGCGTGATTGTGGAAGAAGGCACTCCCGAAGCAATTTTCGAGCATCCGCAAAGCCCCCGTCTGAAAGATTTTTTAAGCAAAGTAATATAAAGCAGGATATTTTTCCTGCAAAAAAGCGGCTTGCAACAGCAAGTCGCTTTTCCATTTGGCGTATTATTTTTGTTATTGCTTTGAAGAATAATGATAAGTCGGTACGATCTTTTGAATGATGGCGCGAATATCAATGGTTTCATCATACATCGAGCGATAGAGCATGTCCAAATCGGCAAAAAACTCATCTTCGTCAAATTCGATCGGTTTGCCGATATGGATCAATTTATTGGCTGTTTCCTGCAAGCCCTCTTCCGCCATCAGCATTTCCTCATACAGTTTTTCACCGGGGCGAAGGCCGACAAATTCAATCGCAATATCTTTATAAGGCACCAGCCCGGAAAGACGGATCAAGTTTTCCGCAAGGGTTAAAATTTTAACCGGCTTCCCCATATCCAAAACAAAAATTTCGCCGCCTTTAGCACTGGCGCCGGCTTGTAAAACCAAAGTTACCGCTTCCGGGATGGTCATAAAATAGCGGATAATGTTCGGATCGGTCACCGTAACGGGGCCGCCGCATTCAATTTGCTTTTTAAATAACGGGATCACGCTTCCGTTGCTGCCCAGAACATTCCCGAAACGCACTGCAACAAAATCTGTATTCGAGCGGTTGTTGTACGATTGAATGATCATTTCGCACATCCGTTTGCTCGCACCCATGATATTGGTGGGATTTACGGCTTTATCCGTTGAGATCAGCACAAATTTTTCCACACCGTACCGGTCGGCGCACCGAGCGGTTTTTAAGGTGCCGATCACATTGTTTTTAATGGTTTCATTAGGGCTGTCTTCCATCAGAGGGACATGTTTATGCGCCGCCGCATGATAGACGATTTGCGGACGATAGCGATCAAATACGCAGTTTAACCGCTTGGAATCCCGCACGGAACCGATCAAAACCACCAAATCCAGTTCCGGGAAATTCCGCATCAGTTCATGCTGTAATTCATAGGTTGTATTTTCATAAATATCAAACACGATCAACTGTTTCGGGCAATGCGCCGCGATCTGACGGCAAAGTTCACTGCCGATCGTTCCGCCGCCGCCTGTGACCATTACCACTTTGCCGGACACATAATCCATCACGGTATCCACTTGCAGATCGATTGGTTCACGCCCTAACAGGTCTTCAATTTCCACCTGCCGGATCGAAGAAGTAATGTCATGCCCTTTTTTCTCATCCAACATTTGATAAATGGAAGGAATGATCCGCAAAGAGCATTGCGTTTGCTGGCAAATGTTGAGAATTTCGGATTTTTGATCGTTCTTGCAAGACGGGATGGCAAACAAGATCGTATTGATCCCGTATTTCTCAACCGCGTTTAAAATCTCATTCCGATCGCCTACTATACGGACGCCGGATATGATCCCCCCTTTTTTGGCGGGGTCATCATCAATCACACATTTGATTTTGCAATGCGAATGCCGGCTGCTTGTGTTGATTTCATCGATCACCATCGAACCGGCGGAGCCTGCGCCGATGATCATAACATTCCCGTCAATATCCGCATACGGTTTTTTCCCGTTATGGTGCTTGGCATCACGGGCAATGATAAAATGCTTTAACAAGGTGCGGGATAAAATGGCAAAAAAATTGATCATCAGATAAATAAAAATGAAATACAGCAGGTTAAATGACTTGCTGAAAACCGCACGCTGTGTTACAAACAAAGCGGACATCGCAACCCCGGTGGCTAAAAAAATGCGCAAAAATTCCGTGATTTTCGAAAACCGCCAAAGAATGCCGTAAATGGAAAAAATATAGTAGGAAAAACAAACTAAACAAGGTAAAACGATAAGAGAAAACAAAACCAAATGATCAATTACAAGCTGTTTTCCTCCTAACAGTAATGCGAATAAAACAGAAATAACCGCGATAGCCGCATCAGTAAAAACTGATAGAAAAAAAGTGCCGTATTTGCCTTTCATTCAAAATTCCCCTAATCTATTTGTTGTTTTGATGATCGGATTGCTCCCACTCCGATAAGATCTCGGATTTTTTATTTTCCAGCTCTTCCAGTTTTTCAAATCCCTCGGTCGATTCCGGCCGGAGCATGATCTGCAAGGTCATTAAAATCAACTTGATATCCAGAATGATCGAATAGTTTTCGATATACATCAGATCAAGCCGTAATTTATCATACGGAGTGGTGTTGTACTTCCCGTAAATCTGCGCAAACCCGGTCAGACCGCCCTTCACTTTTTCCCGGAAGCAGAATTCCGGGATCTCAGCCGTGTATTTTTCCACATGCTCCACACGCTCCGGGCGCGGGCCGACCAGCGACATATCGCCTTTCAAAATATTCAACAACTGCGGCAATTCATCGATTCTGGTGGCACGGGTGATTTTCCCCACCTTCGTGATCCGGGGGTCGCCGCCTTTGGCCGGGATCACTTCACCGCATTTTTCCGCATCCACGATCATACTGCGGAATTTCAGAATGTCAAATTTTCTGCCGTCTTTGGTGACACGCGTTTGCCGATAAAAGACCGGGCCGCGGTCTTCCAATTTGATGGCAAGCGCCACGATCAGCATAATAGGCGCCGCGGGGATCATTGCGATCAGTGTGACGATCAGATCCAGCATTCGTTTCACAACCGCTTGTGCGGGAGAAAGCCCCCTCCCCTTCACAAGCAGAAGCGGGGTATCAAATAAATTCATATCCGAAGCGCCGCGCACGATAATATCGGTCAATTTCGGGGCGATATAAACCCGCACGCTTTCCCGGTAACAATACTTTAAAATATCATTCCGTATCTGAGCGGGGACATCGTTGATCACCACCGCATCATATTGCGGGATGATTTCGCAAATTTTCTCAAATCCTTCTTCCACCGATACCATTTTTTTAACCTGGTACTTGTCAGTCCTAGTGTCTAACTTGAATTTCAGCGTAATGGCTTCATCATTCCCGAAAATCATCAGCATATTTTTCGGAACATACAGCCGATGATACAGCATGGAAAACAAAGTGGTGCAGATCAGCGCAATGCCGATGTCGATGATCGTAAGCAAAAGCATCGGCAGCGGAGTGATCATGTGGTTTGCCATCAGGGACAACTGAAAATAAGTGATGATATTGACGAGAACCAGTGAAATGGATTGTGAAACAATCACATCCGGCAATTTCAAATGCCCGAATTTAAAACTGTCACAATACAGGAAAAGCACCGTGGTGATTAACCCGTACACCATCATCAAAACATATTTTCCCTTGTGCAAATAATCATAAAAACCGGATTCATCGTACTGTGTTTTCCAAATAAAATAAAATGTCAACGCTAAAATCACAACTTCCGTAACCGATTCGGCAAGCCGCAAAGTGTGCTTGATATCGTCAAATCGGCGGCGTTTTTTCATTTTGTTCGTAACATCCATCTTTATTCCTCCCGCCCGGAAAAACGGGCGATCGCAACCTTGCCGGCTTACAGCAATCGAATGCCGGCGCTTTCACACTTCATGATTTCTTTTTCCGGCCAAATGGAAACCTGTACTTCCCCGATATGTGCTTTTTGGAGTAAAAACATACACAATCTCGATTGCCCGATCCCGCCGCCGATGGTCAGCGGCAACGCGCCGGAAACCAGCAGGCGGTGAAACTCAAATTGCAGGCGATTTTCGGCATTTTCGGCTTTCAACTGGCGGAGCAGGCTTTCCCGATCCACGCGGATACCCATGGAAGACAATTCAAAAGCGCGGCCGAGTACGGCGTTATACACCACAATGTCGCCGTTCAGTTCCCAATCGTCATAATCCGGGGCGCGACCGTCATGTTTTTCGCCGTTTTTCAACCGGCCGCCGATTTTCATAATGAAAACCGCGCCTTTTTCTTCGGCGATCTTATTTTCGCGCTCTTTCGGTGTGAGCGAAGGATACTGTTCTTCTAATTGCAGGGTGGAAACAAAGGCGATCTGCTTCGGCAAATCAAAATCCAAAACGGGATAGGTCTTTTTTACGGTGTCCGCCGTGCGAAGGATCGCCCCGTAAATGCTGCGCACCGTGGCTTTGAGGTATTCTTCCGTTCTGTCTTCCGCGGTGATGACTTTTTCCCAGTCCCATTGATCTACATAGATTGAATGCAGCGCGTCGCACTCCTCATCGCGCCGGATCGCGTTCATATCCGTATAAAGCCCGGTATGAAGCGGGAAACCGTAACGCATCAGCGCCATGCGCTTCCATTTGGCAAGGCTATGCACCACCTCGGCCACTTCACCCGTTTCCAGAATATCAAAATCCACCGGGCGCTCGGTACCGTTAAGATCGTCATTCAAGCCGCTGCCGCGTTTCACGAATAACGGCGCAGAAACACGGGATAAATCAAGAGAATCGCATAATTCAGAGGAAAATTTTTCTTTTACCAACGCAATCGCTTGCTGTGTTTCAAATTCGCTTAATTTCGAGACATATTTTTGCATTGTCTGCCTCCCCTTTAAGAAATGTTGCCGACCGTCCGCGGGTAGAGGATCACATCGCGGATGTTGGACATCCCGGTTACATACATGATCATGCGTTCAAGCCCTAAACCGAAACCGCTGTGCGGGACCGATCCGAAACGGCGCAGCGCAATATAATACTCGTACTCTTCGATCGACATATTGCGCGCTTTCATGGCATCCAGCAGTTTTTCGAGATCGGCTTCGCGCTCGCTGCAACCGATGATCTCGCCCACACCGGGCACCAATAAATCGGTTGCCGCAACGGTTTTCCCGTCCGGATTCTGCTTCATATAGAAGGATTTGATTTCTTTCGGATAATCGGTCAGAAAAACCGGTTTTTTGCAAATCACTTCGGAAATATACCGCTCATGTTCGGTCATCAGATCGGCGCCCCATTCCACCGGGTACTGGAATTGCTCGCCCGATTGCTTTAATTTTTCGATCGCTTCGGTATAGGTCATCACGGCAAAATCATGCGAAACCACCGCTTCCAGTTTCTCGATCAGGCCCTTTTCAAAGCGAGCGTCGAAAAATTTCATTTCTTCGGGGCATTTTTCCAACACCGAACGAATGATGTGCTTGATCAGTGCTTCCGCGATCTCGATAATATCGGGTAACTCGGCAAACGCCACCTCTGGCTCCACATGCCAAAACTCCGCCACATGGCGCGGTGTGTTGCTCTTTTCGGCGCGGAAACTGGGGCCGAAAGTATAGATCTTGCCGAACGCCATGGCCGCCACTTCGCCCTCTAACTGCCCTGAAACGCTTAAAGAAGCGCGCCGACCGAAGAAATCATCCGCGTAATACTCTTCTTCCGATTGATACTGATTGCTGTAACCGATGGTGGTTACATTGAACATTTCGCCGGCACCTTCACAATCGCTTGCAGTGATCAACGGCGTATGCACATATACAAAATGCCGCGCCTGGAAAAATTCGTGAATGGCGGCGGAAACCACCGAACGGACGCGGAACACCGCGTTAAAAGTATTGGTTCTTACTCTTAAATGCGGGATGGTGCGAAGGTATTCCAGCGTATGGCGTTTCTTCTGCAAGGGATACTCCGGCGGGCATTCGCCCAGTACTGCGATCTCGGCGGCATTGATTTCCACAGAATCGGCGGCAACGGCGGATGTCACAAGCGTCCCCGTCACTTTCAGCGAAGTGCCGAGACGCAAAAAGTCTGCAATCTCCCCAAAGTTTGCTTTATCGATCACAATTTGTAAATGCGGCAAAGTCGTCCCGTCGTTGAGTTCGATAAACGCCATGGTTTTCGAATCGCGCGAAGTACGCACCCAACCGCAAACCGTTAATTCCGTACCGATCAACGCCGGATCGGAAAATACATCGACAATATCCGTGTGTTTCATTCTGATGCCCCCTAAATAAATAAAAAGCGCCTGATTCTTCCTGTTTAGGACGAATAGACGCTATCCGCGGTGCCACCTAAATTACCTCAATAAAAAAGGTCACTCATCAACCAAGGTTGATTCGGATTTAACGCATCCGTTACGGCTCCCCTACTTGATTTTGCTGGTTCAGTTCGCAACTCCGGAGTGTTCTTCATTTTCCCGGCAAGACCGAATTTTCACCGCCATCGGCTCTCTGCACAAACCGCATGAAAATTACTTTTCTCCATCTTCGTTTTATATCAACAGTATTGTACCATTTTTGAAAGCGGTTGTCAACAAAAATCAAAGAACACTTTCCACGATCTTTCTCAATTTTTCGACAGCCGCCGCGTTTTCCACCGAAAAAGGGACGATCGTAAGCCCGTTCCCCGCTTTTCCGAGTTCCTGCTCTGCGGCGGCAAGGCGGGCTTGATATTCCGTCTTGTTCAATTTATCCGCTTTGGTTAAAACCACCGTGACGGGAATCCCCGCATCCCGCAAAAAAGCAAGCATGGAAAGATCAAACGCGGTTGCGGAATGGCGCATATCGATCAGTTGAAACGCCATACGGATCTCGCGCCCGGAGCGAAAATACGCCTCCATCAAATCCGACCAGCGCGTCTTTTCGGAAAAAGGCACTTTGGCATAACCGTAGCCGGGTAAATCGGCAAAATAAACCCGATCCACCCGGTAGAAATTCACGGTGACGGTTTTCCCGGGTTTCCCGCTCACCCGCGCGATGGATTTTCTTCCGAGCAGCGCGTTGATCAAGGAAGACTTGCCCACATTCGAACGCCCCGAAAAGCAAATTTCCGGCAAAGTGGAAGGGGGCAACTGCTCTGCCGTGGCAAAAGATTTTTCAAAAACCGCTTGTTGATAGTTGATGTTCATTGTCTCACCGCTTGGGGGGATTCTTTCGCGGGGATCACCCCGTAATGCGGCGGTTCGGGCGATTCATGATGCTCCGGGAAAACCAAAGCCTGCTGTACGATCTCATCCACTTGCGAAACGGGAACAAAACAGAGATGCGATTTTACGACCTCATCCACCTCGTCAAGATCGGACAC